>JAHJJF010000031.1 GCA_018823135.1 Pseudomonadota bacterium | reverse complement strand
CGCCCTCAAGGACACGACCTTTTCCGGCTGGGAACTGGTCCAGAATACCGCCCGGCTCTGCGCCATGAACCTGATGCTGCACGGCATCGGCAATAACGGCGGCAAACTGCCCCTGACCGTGGCCGATTCCCTGGCCGCCGATCCCGGTGACCGTTTCGAGATCGTCCTGACCAATCCCCCTTTCGGCAAAAAGAGCAGCACCACCATTGTCGGCGAAGGCGGCAAGGTTTCCAAAGAGGTGGATATTGTCGAGCGGGAGGACTTCTGGGCCACCACCTCCAACAAACAGCTCAACTTCGCCCAGCATGTCAAAACCCTGCTCAAACAGCATGGCCGCTGCGGCATCGTGGTGCCGGACAATGTCCTCTTTGAAGGCGGAGCAGGTGAGACCGTGCGCCGCAAACTCCTGCACGATTGTGACGTCCATACCCTGCTGCGCTTACCGACCGGCCTCTTCTATGCCCAGGGTGTCAAGGCCAACGTCCTCTTCTTCGACAAGAAACCAGCCTCGGAAACCCCGTGGACCAAAAAGCTCTGGATCTACGACCTGCGCACCAACATTCACTTCACCCTCAAGACCAACCCCCTGAAACGGGCCGACCTGGACGAGTTTGTTAAAAACTACAACCCCACCAACCGCCAGGACCGCACGCCGAGCTTTACCCAAGATAATCAAGCTGGCCGCTGGCGCGCCTACGACTACGACGAGATCATCAACCGAGACAAAGCCAGCCTCGATATCTTCTGGCTCAAAGACGATTCTCTCGAAGATTCCGACAACCTCCCCGCACCGGGCATCATTGCTGCCGAAATCATCGAAGACCTCCAAGCCGCCCTCGAGCAGTTCAAAGAAATTGCCGAAGATTTGGGGCAAGAAGAGCAGCAAGGCTGAATGACCGCATGAAAGAAGATGGAAGATATGATGTTTCAGGGCTGGAGGCGGTGCCTTTTATATGATTATCAAGTCCGCTTTTTGCTTTTGTTAAAGGGAAAGGGTGATGATTCAGAAAAAGGACAAACCGGAAGAATTGACGGTCTTTATCTCTTCCCGGGATTCGATATGCGATGAGTGCGGGTCCGAGCTTGGCAAAGGTGCCTGGATAACCCTGCAGGGCGCGGACCGAAAGGCTGCGTGCTTAAGTTGTGCCGACTTGGACCATCTGGTCTTTCTACCTTCCGGAGATGCGGCGCTCACCCGGCGCTCTCGGAAGTATTCAAGGCTTGCCACAGTTGTGGTGAAATGGAGTCGAGCCCGGAAACGTTACGAGCGGCAGGGCCTGCTGGTCGAAAACGAGTCCATAGAACAGGCGGAAAAGGAATGCAAGGCCGATGTGGGTCAGCGGGAGTTGCGCCGGGCGCAGGCTGCGGTCCGAAGGGCCGAGCTTGACGAAGAGTACCTTGGCGCCTTTGCCAACCGGGTCAGGGAATTATTCCCGGGTTGCCCGGCAGGGCGGGAAAAGTTCATTGCCGAACATGCCTGCCGCAAATACAGCGGTCGGGTCGGTCGCAGTTCCTCAGCCAAAGCGCTTGACGAAGAAGCGGTGCGGCTGGCTGTCGTCGCCCATATCCGCCATCAGGAAACAGACTATGACGAACTTCTCCTTCGGGGGGACGACAGGGTGTCAGCGCGTGAACAGGTGCGCGCCCGGATTGACGGCGTTTTGCAGAGGTGGCAGGCAGCCGGATCATAAGCGGCCATTATTTGAGGAATTGGGGTCAGGCCTGGCAAATGGGTATTCAGGTATTGGCGGGCAAGCCTAATGTCAACATACCTCCCTAATGGTTTTTACTGCGATGAATGCAGTAAAAATCATTTCTGCTTTTGAATTACTCACAAACCTGCATTCCTTCTGAGTCCTCTCCTCTGTATCGGTCAAGCAATTTTCCTCCCTCAAACTTCAGGATGTCGATAAACCCCCGATCCATACAGTCGTAATACCATTGCTCGATTTTTACGCAGCCCTCGTTTGAGAGGGTTTCCTTGTATGCCGGCTCGCCGCAGTTTTTTAAAACAAAATAGCTGGAGTCACCCGCTGAAATCTTTTCGCCCTTGCATTTCAACACTTTAAGCGCAGCGGCATTGGCGGGGAATGCGTTCAATAAGAATACAACAGCACTCAACAGGATAATTTTAGCAACATCCATTTGGTTAAGCCCCGGCAAGTTGTTTTCGAGAAAGGATCCATGGCATCCGTGCCAAAATGTTGGATTTAAGGAGGCCACAAGGAAGCCGACAGCGCCGCAAATTCAGTTCAATCCCCACAGGGGGACCGCGGTGAGAATCTGAAAGCAGTATTGGATGTCAGTTGTCGGATTTGACCTTGCCGGTGCCTTTGCAGGTCTTGCATTCCTGCTCCGGCGTGCATTGACAATCTTCCCAGTCATCGCCTTTCTGAGTGCCGCGCCACTCCGTACTGCATTCGCAGACACCGTGGATAATTTTTTCCCCTCGACAGGCAGGACAAACAACCATGTTCGATTCAGCCATAATTACCTCCATTTATGGTTAGATTGAATCAATTTAAATGCGGGTAAGTCAAGGAAAATTTTTAGAATTGCCGTATGGGCATTGCTCAGAATAAAGATAGGATCTGAACTGTTATGCCTTGTGTTATTTCTGAGGCTGGAAAGGATAAAATAATTCTGTTCGGAGCGATGTTTTTTTAAGCGGTATTTCTAACACACATATGCCGATGGCCAGGATAATTGATCCGAAAAAAAAACATAAAAGTAATGAAAAAAAATCCCAAAATTACTGACAGATCCATTCTTGTTGTCTATAGTGATAAACTCATTTTTGGTGTTCTGTGATCTGAACCGAACCAGTCCATGGCGGCATGTCCAATGTGTTTGGCAGGTGAAAAAGACTGTTGAATGTAATTGATCACTCATGAGTCGATACGGGCTTTACGGGAGTCAATGCGCCAATGGATCAAAGGAAATAGTGAATGGAAATTTATGTCTTTATCCTTGTTGTTCTGGTTGCCCTTGCGGTTTTTGACCTGATTGTCGGGGTGAGCAACGATGCGGTGAATTTCCTGAATTCATCCATCGGCTCAAGGGTGGCTCCACGGCATGTGATTATGATCATTGCAAGTCTGGGAATGCTTGCCGGTGTTACCTTTTCAAGCGGCATGATGGAAGTGGCAAGAAAGGGTATATTCCAGCCGCAGCTTTTTCTGATGCCCGAGCTGATCACCATATTTCTGGCTGTGATGCTCACCGATGTACTGCTACTTGATCTGTTTAATACCTTCGGCCTGCCCACTTCCACCACGGTGTCAATTGTTTTTGAGCTGTTGGGCGCCGCAGTAGCCGTCTCCTTGATTAAAATATATTCCGCCGGCAACGGTTTTGAAGATCTCGTCAATTATATAAACACTGCAAAGGCCCTGGCGATCATCACCGGCATTCTCCTGTCCGTTGTTATCGCCTTTGTTTGCGGGGCAATCGTGCAATTCATCTCCCGCATGGTATACACCTTTGACTACATGCCGAGGCTCAAATTGTTCGGCGGACTCTGGGCCGGCATTTCTCTTGCCGTAATCACCTATTTCATTCTTATCAAAGGTGCGAAGGGCGCATCCTTTCTTACTGCTGAGCAGGTGAAATGGATGAATGAAAATGCCTGGACCATCCTTTCAATGAGCTTTGTTTTTTTCGGGGTGGTTTTTCAATTTCTGGCGACCTTTACGCGAATAAACATTCTCAAGCCCA
Source organism: Pseudomonadota bacterium (assembly GCA_018823135.1). Classification (NCBI taxonomy): domain Bacteria; kingdom Pseudomonadati; phylum Pseudomonadota; species Pseudomonadota bacterium. The sequence continues at coordinate 60,011 of JAHJJF010000031.1, read as the reverse complement.
TCGTCTTGATCGGCACATTCGCCCTTGCCATGGCCTTTGCCGCAAACGATCTGGTCAATTTTATCGGTGTTCCCCTGGCTGGCATTGAAGCATTCAGAGTTGCCACCACCACTGCTGACCCATTAACGGCAAATATGGGGGCGCTGCAGGCAAAGGTGCAAACCAATACCTTTATTCTTCTGGGGGCAGGGGTGATCATGATCATCACTTTATGGGTTTCTCGAAAAGCCCGTTCGGTAACCGAAACCCAGATCGGTCTCAGCCGACAGGATGAAGGTGTGGAGCGATTCGGTTCTTTTGCTTTGTCCAGAGGGATTGTCGGCATGATGACCGCCTTTTTTGATTCAGTGAATTCGATAATGCCTTTGCCCTTAAGAAAAATCGTCTCAAGACGCCTGGACCCTTCCCGGAAAAAATCGGTACCGGCTAAAGACGGCAAGGAGCCGGCATTTGATTTGCTCCGGGCCTCGGTGAATCTTATTGTGGCAAGCGCCGTTGTCTCCTATGCGACTTCCATGAAGCTGCCCCTGTCCACCACTTATGTTACTTTCATGGTGGCCATGGGAACATCTCTTTCCGATCAGGCCTGGGGCAAGGAAAGCGCCGTATACCGGGTCACCGGGGTGTTGACGGTTGTCGGCGGCTGGTTCTGTACGGCGCTGATTGCCTTTGTGGTGGCATCCCTTTTTGCCACGGCAATTCACTTTCTGAAATTATATGCCATTGTCACCCTTATCCTCTTTGTCAGCTATATCATCTGGCGCAGTTTCCATTATCATACCAAGCAAGAGGAAGCGGCGGGAGTCATCAAAAATCTCAATATCAAGGACGGCGTTGATCCTGAATTTGCCGTGCATACGTCCTTTGAGCAGGTAGGCTATTTCCTGAATGAAGTGAGCCTGACCCTGCGATCCTGTTTTGACGCGGTTTTCAAGGAAGACCGGTCAAAGCTCAAGGAGCTCAAGAGCCGCACAAAAAATGTTCAGCAAATCGCCAATATCATAATTGCCAATATTTTCAAGACCCTCTACCTCCTGGACAAGGAGGACGCTGAAACAACGCGTAAGTATTCAAGAACCATCGGGGCGCTGCAGGATATTACCGAAAGCAATCGTGATATTGTCATGCGCGCCTATACCCATGTGATCAATTATCATACCGGTCTTGGTGAGGAACAGAAAAAAGAGCTCCAGCAGATTCGGGTTTCCGTCTGTCGCCTTCTTGAAAACACGGCGATCATGCTTCTCAAAAATAAGAAAGTTGATTACGAATATATTCAAAGCCAACGAGCCCGGATGACTGCCTGCGCCCTGGAATTCAATAAAAATCAGATCCATCGCATTCAGAATTCCCAGTCCAAGACCCGTTTGAGTATTCTTTACTATGGTTTTCTCGAAAACTGTGAGAAAATAACGATTCAGACCCAGAACCTTCTGGACATTTTCAGGGATTATTTCAGTACGGTAAACGAGGATGCATCAGAGGCTGAAACAGCCGAAAAGAGAGACTGAGCTAACAGTAAGAGGGGGGTGTCAATGAAATTACCGTTCATTTCACAACTTGTGGGTTTGCCTTTTGATCTCTTCCAGGCGCATGCGGAGAAGGTCAAGGAATGCGGCTGGGCCTTTCAGCAAGCCATGGAGTGTTATTTCTCACATAAATGCGACAGGTTCGGCGATTATCTGCGGGAGGTTGACCGGCTGGAAAGTGAGGCCGATGAGATCAAGATCAGCATCCGCCGGAGTATCTCGAAAAGGACCAGGATGACGGTGGACAAGTTTCAGTTGTTTATGTATATCCAGGAGCAGGACAAGGTTCTGGACTGCGTTGAGGACTGTATCGACTGGGTTTCCTATCGTCCGGACACCGACTTGAATGATGAGTTGCGCAAGGGTTTTTTTGATCTGGTGGATTCGGTAATTGCGCCCATTGAGGAGTTGAGTGTCATGGTTGCCGAGGCGAGAAAATATTTTGACGATTATTCCGAAGCTCAACGGACAATAGTCAAAGACATCATCCGCAACCTGCATCACTGTGAGCACGAATCAGACAAGTTTGAAGACTCTCTGAAGCTCAATATATTCAAGATGGAAACCGACCCCATTGCGGTGTTCCACATGGTCGAGCTTGCCCGCAAGGTCGGGGATATAGCCAATCATGCGGAAAACACCGGGGATATGATGCGGGCAATGATCGAACGCGACTGAGGCCTGGAAGTGTCACGGGTTGATCAGTCCGAATCTGCTTCGGGTCAAATGAATCCGCATACTATTGTATAGCGTATTCATTTGACTCTCGCATCTCCAGCCAGCTGAACCCGTGACACATCCAGGTCTGCGCTAACCTCAGCATAAAAAATCCCTTGCCGCCTCGTTATCTCTTTGAATGCAAAACAGTTAGTTTTCTGGGTTGTTTCCTGGGCCGACTTTGTCAAATCTACTGCAGCGGCACCCTTTTTTCTTTGTATCTTCAGCCAACATGACGCAAGAAATATTCCGATCAGGGTTTGGATTTTTTTTGATCATCCAACTCTTTCAAATATGTAATTTCTTACCCTGTAGTTTTCTTTGTTATCACAACTCAATCAGACTGTTGCCTCCGCGGAATCGCGACATTTTTCATGAAGCCGTTGATATCGACGAACTGCAGACGGAAAAAGTTTATGTTGTGTTTTTCAACAATTTTAAGGATTTCATTTTTAGTCATTATCGGTCCTCCTGGGTTTCTGGAAAATCATCTGGTTTAGAGTATCACAGGAGTGGCATGTTTGATGACACACGGGATTGCAGGGCTTGTTGAAGCAGATCCAGCGGCATGTGGATACCAGGAAAACCTGTTCAGGCGCTTGCCGGCAGCACAGTGGGTGCAATCTGAGAATAGTGTAGAGGGATAACAGATTAAATCAAGAAAAAACGGGGCTCATGATGAGCCCCGTTTCTGGTACTGAGACCTGGTGCGAAGAGTGGCTTACAGCTTGAACAGCAGATCACTGTAAACCGGCACCGGCCAGAGGTCGGCCGGCATGATTGATTCCAGTGCGTCAATGTCGGTGCGGAGCGCGGCAAGCGCGGTCGTTACATTGTCACGGAAGGCGGCAGCCTGCTTCGGAACGCCTGTAGTTGACTGGGCTTTGGCGGTTGCAGCTTCGAGCTTAGCGAGTTGTTTGCTGGCCGATTCGAGCAGCTTGGCCACTTTACCCAGGATTTCCTTCTGGACGGTGGAGTGTTCCTTGCCGACAACATTGATCGAGGAGCCCAGTTCGGTGATGAAGCTGATCGCCGCCGGGATGAACAGCCGGTGTACCATCTGCATGGCGGTCTGCGACTCGATGTTTATATGCTTGGCATATTGTTCAAGGTAAATGTCGTAGCGGGAATGCAGTTCCTCCTTGGAAAGTACCTTGTATTTCTCAAAGAGTTTGATGCATTTCGGGGTGACAAAGGCGGCGAGGGCGTCCACAGTGTTTCCGGTGTTCGGTAGACCGCGTTTTTTTGCTTCCTGGGCCCAGGTATCGGAGTAGTTGTCGCCATTGAAGATGATCCGGCCGTGGTTGATTACTGCGTCCTTAATGATCGCCTGGATTTCGGCGTTGATGTTTTTGGCCTTCTCCAACCTGGTGGCGATTTCGTCCAGGGCCTCTGCCACGATGGTGTTCAGGGCAACGTTGGGTCCGGATATTGACTGCGAGGAGCCGAGCATCCGGAATTCAAATTTGTTGCCGGTAAAGGCAAAGGGTGAGGTGCGGTTCCGGTCGGTATTGTCCTTGGGAAACACCGGCAGGGAGTCGACCCCGACCTTCATGGCGTCGGCTACCTTGCTGGTGGCCTTTTCGCCCTTGGCGAGTTTGTGGAGAATGTCGGTGAGTTCTTCGCCCAGGAAAATCGAGATGATCGCCGGCGGCGCCTCGTTGGCGCCCAGGCGATGATCGTTGCCGGAACTGGCGCAGGTTGCGCGCATGATGTCGGCGTGAGTGTCTACTGCTTTAATAAGAGCACTCAGGACCACCAGAAACTGGGCGTTGTCATGGGGGGTATGGCCCGGTTCAAGCAGATTCATTCCATCGTCGGTGCTCAGCGACCAGTTGTTGTGCTTGCCCGAGCCGTTGACGCCGGCATAGGGCTTTTCGTGCAGCAGGCAGACCATGTTATGGCGGAGCGCTACTTTCTGCATGGTTTCCATGACCAACTGGTTGTGGTCGGCAGCAACGTTGGTGGTGCCGAAAACCGGCGCCATTTCGAACTGGGCCGGGGCAACCTCATTGTGTTTGGTCTTGGAGGAGATTCCCATCTTCCAGAGTTCGACGTCAAGATCCCGCATATAGGCGGAGACGCGATCTTTGATGGAGCCGAAGTATTGATCTTCAAGCTCCTGGCCTTTTGGCGCGGGGGCGCCGAACAGGGCTCGGCCGCAAGTCATCAGGTCAAGCCGTTCCATGTAATACCCTTTGTCCACCAGAAAATATTCCTGTTCGGGTCCCACCGTAGGAATAACTCGGGTGGCGGTGGTGTTGCCCATTGCCTTGAGCACCCTGAGGGTCTGTTTGGAAACCACTTCCATGGAGCGGAGCAACGGGGTTTTCTTGTCCAGGGCTTCCCCACCATAGGAGCAGAAAACCGTGGGGATGGTCAGGGTAACATTGCTGGCGGCGTCTTCTTTGAGAAAAGCGGGGGAGGTGCAGTCCCAAGCGGTGTAGCCGCGGGCCTCGAATGTGGCTCGCAGGCCGCCGCTGGGGAATGATGAGGCGTCCGGTTCACCCTGGATGAGCTGCTTGCCGGAAAACTCCATGATTACGCCGCCGTCATCGGTGGGCGAAATAAACGAGTCGTGTTTTTCTGCGGTGGCGCCGGTGAGCGGTTGGAACCAGTGGGTATAGTGGGTGGCGCCCTTTTCGATGGCCCAGTCCTTCATGGCGTTGGCCACCACTGCGGCAACTTCCGGTTTGAGCGACGCGCCCATCTCAATGGTTTGTTTCAGTGCCTTGAAAGTATCTTTCGGCAGCCTTTCCTTCATTAATCTTTCGTTAAAGACATTGACGCCGAAGATAGCCGGGACATCTATCTTGCCGCTATTCTGGCAGCTTCCGCAATCACAGTTGGTATCCATTTTTTCCTCCGTTTTGTGTTTTGACTGAAAATTTTTTTGGCGCACTCAAAAAGATCTTGAACAACTCAATTCTTTCGAAAAGTCGGCTGGATGAACTGATATGAGTTGCTGCCCTGTTCGGTATTTGTTCATTTGGTTCGGAAAAGAATAATTTAGGTTAAGGTTTTGCAAAATAAATGCCAGAGGCAAGGGGAGTTGTTATCTGTTTGTTTTTATATGCTTTCTGTTTGCTGAAACGATTTCAGTGCCATTGCCATGACTACACATTTGTTATATCTTCAGATATTAATTACATTATTGTGGTTTATTCAAGGGTGTTTCGTTTCTCGGCAACATACAGAAGCGCTGCATGAAGCTCCTGTTGCAGTTCCGGTTCGGTCAATTTCCTTTTATAGCTGTCGCAGGCGTAAAATACATCAACAATCTGATCAACTGCCGTGCTGATTTTGGCATGGGTGATGGTTATTTCGAAATCTGCCAGGGTGCGGGTGATGTCATAGAGGAGTTTCGGATGATCCTGGGCATAGATTTCGATGACCGTGGCATGGGCGGAAATCGAATTGTCAATCACGACCTTGGCTGAGGCACGAATGCCGGTGCCTTTTTTTCTGAAGTATTTCATGTCACGGTATTTTTCCGCAAGCCTGTGGGGAAGCCCCATTCTGCCGCTGATCGCGCTGTTAAGATCCTGTTCCAGGAGGTCCCAGTTCTGTTCGCTGAAGGAGTTGCCCATTGTGCTCCGCACCTCAAACACATCAACAACCGTGCCGTCCGGCCAGGTGAATATGTTGGCCTGATTGATTGACAGATTGTGCAGGGCCAGCGCCCCGCAGATGCGGGCGAGAAGTCCGGTGGCATCGGTGGAGATCACGGTGACTGTCCAGCTGGCGGGTTGTTCTTCGGCATGGACTGCGGCGGCATTGGTGAGTTGATCCTTCAAGCTGATGTGGCGGGCAATCTCCTCAGGAGTAAAGACCAGAAGGTAGTTTTCCGGCAAAGCTTCAATGAGTTTTTCTCGAGGCGCGGAAAAGAGTTTCGCGACTTGAGTTCGCATCCAGGCGGCACCTTGGGAAGGATCCGGCATGCCCTGGGTGTCCTGAACCAGATGGTTTGAAACACGAAGATACAATTCCAGCAGGAGGGCGGATTTCCAGTTACTCCAAGCGGAGGGACCAGTGGCTTTTGCATCGGCAATTGTCAGGATATAGAGGGTCGTAAGTCTTTCTGTGGTTTCCAGGAGTCTTGCGCAGTGGGGGATGAAGGATTCATCCTCAAGGTCGCGGCGTTGTGACATTTTGGCAAGGAACAGATGGTTTTTGATGAGGAAAATCAGGAGATCCAGCTCGTCTTGCGGGAGATGGAGCCTGGTGCCGATGGCGGCGGCAAGTTCCGCACCTTTCTCGGAGTGGTCTGCGCCGCTTCCTTTGCCGATGTCATGCAGGAGACCTGCGATGAACAGAACATGCTTTGCCTTTATTCGCTGGAATAACGGCTCTTCTGCTGCCAGGCGGTGGAGTTCCGAGACGGTCTGCAGAAGGTGCCGGTCAACGGTCAGGGTGTGATATACATCGTGCTGACTCAGGGAGGCAACTTCCTGAAGTTCAGGGATGTAAGATGTCATCACTCCTGTTTCCAGCATGGAAATCAAGGTGTTGAGCGGGTCAGGTTGGGATGTGAGGATTTCCAGCAAACTGCGGGCAATGGTACTGGAACATCTATCTTTTTCAGAGAGCAAATGGTGGTTGGCGCGGATTGCCTTGCGGGTCCAATAATGAACAGGGACGTTGTTCCTTGCCGCAAATAAAAAAATCAACATGAAATAGTCATGATTGCCGGCGAGCAGGGATTTATCGGTGAGATGGATGCTGCCGTTCTGCAAAGAAATCCCCGGGTGCAGGTCGATGGTATCTGCAGTGCGGGTTACCATGGAAACAGAGTCTTCCGCATGTTCAAAGAAGATGTCAGCGGTTTGGGCAATGGTTTTAAGGCCGGCATGCACTTCGCCCATGAATTTTTCCACCCCCAGCACGCCGTTTGAGGTGGCGTAACCGAGTGCTTCGGCTGTTTGTTCCTGATGTTCGAAAAATAGCTGGTCGTTTTTTCTGCCGCTGATGTAATGCAGGCGGTTTCGGATCCTGATGAGGTTGTCCCAGGCGGCGCTGACTTCCGAATGCTCGATATCGGTCAGGATTCCCGCTTCCTGTAAATCGGATAAGGATTTCATCCCGAAGAGTACTCTTGCCGTCCACTGCATGGACTGAATATCCCTTAGCCCGCCGCGGCATACTTTGACATTGGGTTCAAGCAAATAGCTGTGCAGGCCGAAAAGGCGGTGCCGAGTAATCCGATGTGTCACAATCTGCTGAAGAAATTCGTTTCTGCGGCCCTTGATGAAAGCCTGGTGGTAATTGTCAAGCAGTGTGGAAAAAAGTTTATCCGATCCGGCAATGAGGCGGGAGTCAAGGAGGGAGACCTGGAGAAAAAAATCATTCTCGGCATCACTCAGGCAGGCGTCTGCTGTCCTGACGCTGTGCCCAACGTCAAGGCCTGCATCCCAGAGAGGGTATAAAATGGCTTCGGCAACGGAATTGAGTATTTTTTCGTCGCCCGGTTCGTATAAAAGCAGCAGATCAATATCGGAAAACGGGAACAATTCTATCCGTCCATATCCTCCCACGGCAACAAGTGCCATGGTGCCGGCATGAGCAGGGGAGGCGGAGAATGCCTCGGCGAGATGTTCGTCAATAATAAGGGTATGTCGTTCAAGCAGCGCTTTGCCGCTCAGACCCTGCCGCCACAAATTTTCCAAGGCCTCACGGCGGGCTCGTATGGCGCTTGGCTGCATTAAATTGCCTCTGTGCCTCGCTCACCGGTCCTTACCCGGATTACTTCTTCAACTGGCAGCACAAAGATTTTTCCATCGCCGATTTTTCCGGTATTGGCGGCTTTACGGATTTGCTCGACAACTTCTTCAACACGGGAGGTATCGATAATTATCTCAATCTTTATCTTGGGAATAAAATCGACAACATATTCAGCACCCCGGTAGATTTCCTTATGGCCTTTCTGGCGTCCATACCCTTTGACCTCTGATATGGTCATACCTTTGATGCCAATTTCATTTAAGGCATCTTTCACATCGTCCAGTTTGAACGGTTTGATGATTGCTTCGATTTTTTTCATGTCCTACTCCTTGTGAATTGCAGATGAAAAAGCGCTTCCTGTATGTTTGTGACATGTGATGATTCAAATAACAAATCATTCTTTTTTTAGTTGTAAGCCGTCTCACTGTGTTCTGCCAGATCAAGGCCGCTTAATTCGTCTTCTACGGCAAGTCTGAGCCCCCAAACAACGTCGATAGCTTTGAGAAGAATCCAACTTATTACAAAAGTGTAAACTCCAACAACGACGATTCCGAAAGCCTGGGTTCCCAGGAAACCTGGATTGCCTGCAAGCAGCCCGTCAGCCCCATCCGGATTAACCAGTTTAGAAGCGAAGATGCCCAGGCATATGGTTCCCAGCAAGCCACCGACTCCGTGAATGCCGACAACATCGAGGCTGTCATCATAGCCGAACCGGCCCTTCAGGGTAACTGCGTAATAGCATCCGGCGCCAGCCAGCAATCCGATTAAAATTGCCGCATTGGGTCCGACAAATCCAGCCGCCGGGGTAATGGTTGCAAGACCTGCTATTGCACCGGATGCGGCGCCAAGTGTGGTTGGCTTGCCGCGATGGATTTTTTCAACGATAACCCACATCGCCATGCCAGCCATGCCGGCAAGGTGGGTGGCGACAAAAGCAGAGGCTGCGATACCATTTGCAGCCAGGGCGCTGCCACCATTAAAGCCGAACCAGCCAAACCACAAAAGGCCGGTCCCCATTAGGGTCATGGGAAGATTATGTGGCATAAAACTTTCTTTTCCATAGCCTTTTCTCGGACCCAGAACAAGGCACGCTGCCAGTGCAGCCGAGCCACAGGTCATGTGAACAACAAGTCCTCCTGCAAAGTCCAGAACACCCCGGGCTCCAAGCCAGCCCCCACCCCATATCCAATGGCAGACCGGGTTATAGACGAGAATGGCCCAGGCAAGGGAAAACAGGATAAACGGGCCAAACTTCATGCGCTCGGCAAATGCGCCGGTGATTAAAGCCGGAGTTATCACTGCGAACATGCATTGGTAGATCATGAATACAATCTGCGGAATTGTCGTTGCATAAACCAAACTTGGTTCTGTGCCGATACCCTGCAGGGCAAACCAGGAAAGATCTCCGACAAATCCGCCCAGATCCGGGCCAAAAGACATGCTGTATCCAACATACACCCACTCCAGACTGATCAGCGAAATCATGATAAAGCTCTGAAGGATTGTTCCAAGGACGTTTTTGCTTCTGACCATGCCTCCGTAAAAAAGGGCAAGGCCGGGAGTCATAAGCAGCACAAGTCCTGCTGCAGCCATGATGAAAGCTGTGTCACCCGTGTTGATCATTTTGATTTGCTCCTGGTGTAATTTCTCTGATGTGGCAATTAAAGCAGGAGTATAATCAATAAATGTGCCAGAGATTGACAGTGTTTGGTAATCTACTGTTTATATTACCTATTCTGTATTTAATGAGCATCTCGTTGATAGAGCAACATGTTACATATCTGTAAATAAAATCATTTTTTTAACAAAAATGTTCAACTCGGGGCGTTTTCTTTGCGCAAGATTGTTCATACTGCTTGCAGGGCTTTTGCGAGCAATTAAACTGTCGTTATATCATATAGCCGCTTTCGCTGTGTTGGGTTAAGTCGAGTCCTTGTGTTTCTTCGTCTTCATCAACCCGGAGTCCGACAAGGACTTGAATGACTTTAAGTATGATATAGGTAATGATTACAGAGTAAGCAATTGTTGCCAGGGCACCGTATGTCTGAATGGCTAAGAGTTTTGGGTTGCCGTAGAAAAGTCCGTTTGCGCCGCCGGGATTTATTGCCAGAGTGGCAAAGAGTCCGGTGGCAAGGGCTCCCCAGAGCCCACCCAGGCCGTGGACGGCGACTACATCCAGGGCATCGTCATACCCTAATTTGTTTTTTAATATAACTCCGGCATAGCACAGAGAGCCAGCAACCAAACCGATAATCATCGCAGAAATGGGGGTGACAAAGCCTGCTGCCGGGGTGATGGCAACGAGTCCGGCTAATGCTCCGGAAACTGCGCCCAGCGTAGTTGGCTTTCCCTGGAAAGCCCATTCTGCAAAAACCCAGGAGAGGGCGGCGGTTCCGGCGGCCACCTGAGTGGTGAAGAATGCCAGGACGGCGAGCTCGCCTGCCGCAAGGGAGCTTCCTGCATTGAATCCGAACCAGCCGAACCAAAGAAGCCCGGCGCCGAGAATGGTCATAGTCAGGTTATGGGGATGAAAGGAATCTTTGCCCCAGCCCTTTCGTTTACCAATAACCAGCACGGCGACAAGGGCCGCGGCCCCGGAGTTTATGTGGATGACTGTGCCACCGGCAAAATCCAGTGCGCCATGACTTCCAAGCCAGCCCCCGCCCCACACCCAGTGACAAACCGGGAAATAGACGAATGTGCTCCAGAGTATTGTAAACAGTAAGAATGCCGAAAATTTCATTCGTTCGGCAAAGGCTCCGGTAATAAGCGCCGGGGTAATAACCGCAAACATCAATTGAAAGGCCACAAAGAGAAGATCTGGTATTGTTTCCGAATAAGGTCCGGGGGTTAATCCGACGCCTTTAAGGCCGAAGAATTGCAGGTTGCCTATAAAACCGCCGACATCGGGACCGAAGGAAAGGGAGTATCCGTATATAACCCAGATCACCGAGATTATGCCAAGGCAGATAAAGCTCTGCATTATCGTGGCTAAAACGTTTTTCGACCGGACAAGGCCGCCGTAAAAGAGGGCCAGACCTGGAGTCATGAGCATAACCATCGCAGTTGCCACAAGCATGAATGCCGTATCGCCTGTATTAATCATTGGAATACCCCTTTTTGCTTTTCTTGTTCAAAAAAGTTAACTAAGTAGCCTTAGTTTGAAAGCTCATTATTTTATGTGATTACCATCGAATTTCAGGGCAAATGTCGTCTTCACGGTATCTCCATGTTTTGGACTTTCCTGGCTAAAATTGAGTGGTAATTAAATTATTTTATAAGGCATCATTCGTGCCAGAAAAGAAAATAATGATTTAACTGGTTGGAATTAAAAGGTTTTGTTTGTTTTGCGGAGAGGGCGGGGGTGGTTTAGTTTGTCACGAAATTGTGACATATGCGTGCAAGGGTTGAAAATTTTATTACGGAAATGTGTAGAATTAAGCGAGGGTGTTTTTTTGTTCAGGACACTTGGTATTTATCAAATTGCACATTTTGAATAGGGGTGTCGGGCCATTGCTTTTTGATCCAGTCCATGAGTTTGCGTCCCATTTCTCCACGGGCAAGGGAGTAACGATTTAATTCGTAGTAAGGGCGGTTAATGTAAAAATGGTACACAATTTCTCTGACAAAGGATCTTTTATCGTCGGGAAGCTCGTCTTCATCAGTCACTCCCACCAGGAAGGTAAGATCGACAATTATGAAGGCAATGTCTTTTTCTTGATTATTGATTGAAGCCGGGATGATGAACGAGGAAAAGTGCCATTTTTGTTTTGCTACAGGTTCGATAATTTGAGGCTGTTCTTCCAGAGTGGAGCTGGCGTTGACGGATTCGGACAACGAAGATTCAGCGGCAGTGTTTGAAGAAGTAACCGAAGGTATATCCGTTGAAACGCTTGAGGCAATTTGCTGGTTTACCTCTTGATCAGAACCGGAAAAAATAAAGATAAGTCCCGCCAGCAGAAGAATAACGCCGGCTGAGGCTGAAGTTCCAACAGCAATGCGTTTTAAGGGGGGGAGGGAATGGAGCCAGGCTTTTCCTGTTTGATATCGGTTGATAAAATATATGGTGAAGAGCTGCCGGAGTTGGTTGAACGTCGGGGGAGCGTCTCCGGTTATAATTCCGATAGACCTGTCGGAAAATGATGTGCCGGCCGTGGGGTCGCTTTGGTCTTCATCTTGAGATTTGGCAAGGGGATCCGTGGTGCCATCAGTGTCCTCAAGGAAAAATTTGTCGTTTCCGTCGTCAAGTCCGCTGTCAGTACCGAACATCTGGTCTTCAGCTTGAAAAGCGGATTCCCAGTCTTCGCCCCAGTCCGTATCAAGGCCGATAGAGGTGTCTTCCGATGCTTCAGGGAAATCAGAGTCAGAGGGATCGACCATTTAGAGTATTTCAGCTACCGAAAACTTTGGTGATTTTTTCACCCAGGGTTTCGGCTGTAAAAGGTTTGACAATATACTGGCTAACTTTTGCTTTGACTGCCAGAATGATATTGTCCTGTTGTGCTTCGGCTGTGACCATTATAAAAGGAATCACCGCAAGACTTGCATCGCTGCGGACGGCTTTTAAGAGATCTAGTCCGGTCATTTTGGGCATATTCCAGTCTGAAATTATCAGGTCAATTTTTTCTTGCTTAAGAATATTGAGTGCTGATGTGCCGTCATCCGCCTCAATGATATTTTTGTATCCAAGTTGGGTAAGAATATTTTTTACGATTCGGCGCATGGTTGCAAAATCGTCTACGACTAGGACTTTCATGTTGTTGTCTGGCATATATCCCCCGTGAGACCATTGACAGCTTTAGGTGTTTTCAACCATTGGAATTATTTGTAAAGTTCAGGTATGGGCTCTCCCGAATATCGTATTTTAGCGGATTTTTGATGAAAAAGAACCTCATGAGCTAAAATATCTATGTAGCATACCTTAAGAAAATTCTATTGATGCAGGTTTTGCATGAAATTAATCAGATAATCCTCCGATTGGGCCTGCGAAACTTTTTCAAGTTTAGCAACATTCCTCACCATTATATATAAAAATTACAGTTTGTATAAAAAAAAATATGATTGATGACAATGAGTTTATTCCAATACATCTGGCAGATTGATAATAATAAATTGATTATCCAAGGGAAAGGGTAACGGGGCCTGACATGCTATTTTACGATTTTTGATAATCAGATGTTTTTTCAGTATGGGCTGAGGGCGGTGGATAAAGATTTTTTGTGCTCTGATAACCCGTGATCATTAGTCGTTGGCGGGCAGGTGTTGCTTGAGTTTTGAGCGGAGTCTGAGCATGGCCTTGCTGTGCATCTGGGAGATCCTCGACTCTGTGTAGCCTAAAACCTCCCCGATTTCCTTCATAGTCAGTTCATCAAAATAGTACAGTGATACCGTGAGTTTTTCTTTTTCCGGAAGGGCGGAGATCGCCTGGGCCAGCAGGTCGCGGACCTGATTCATGTTTATCGTGGCAAAGGGATCTGTATTGTTTGACGTGAGGCAATCGATGATGGAGGTGGATGTTGTGTCCGGAGATTTTTGGCGGAGGAGCTCGATATCAACAAAGGTCACCGCCTTGGTCTCATCGAGCAATTTATGAAAGTCATCAAGGCTGATGCCCATGGCTTTAGAAATTTCCTCGTCCTGAGCGGGCCGGCCGAGCTTTTTTTCAAGCTTGGAATAGGCGCTTTCAAGATCGGTTACTTTTCTTCTCACCGATCGGGGGACCCAGTCAAGGGAACGGAGTTCATCAAGCATTGCCCCTTTGATCCGGAATTCCGCATATGTTTTGAACTGGACGTTTTTGGTGGGGTTGAATTTGTCGATTGCATCAATGAGGCCGATAATTCCGCAACTGATGAGATCATCGATTGATATGTGATTGGGAAGCCGGGCGGCAAGGCGCATGGCGATGTATTTGATAAGGGGGGTGTAGGCCAGTATCAATTCTTCACGGCGAGCAGGATCCATCGGACCGGACTGATTGAAATAGGTCTGAGTATAATCCTTGAATTTCGGTTGTGTGGGCCGTTGCATTAACTCTTGTTCCTGTAGTGATAACCGGACTTTGTTATTTATAGCATGAAAAAAGATTACAGATCAAATAGTCCTTTCCAGAAAAATTTAATATTTCCATCGACCTGGGTTTCAGTCTCTTCCGAGATGATCTTGGCAGAAAGTTCAGAGAATTTTCTGCTGGATGGTGCATCGGGAAAAAGATCGCAGACCAGACGTTGGGAGCGAACAGCTTTTGGCAGTTTTTGATCGGTTGGGATAAAACCCAGGAAGTCCAGAGACATGGTTGCAAGAAAGCGGTCAATTACCATGCTCAGTTTGCGGAAAACAGCCAGGGCCTCTTTTTCCGAGTGTGCCTGATTGATAAGAATGCGGAATTTTTTCACATCATGGCGGCTGGACAAGACCTTGATCAGCGCATAGGCATCGGTCAGAGAGGTCGGTTCAGGAGTGAGCACGACGACCCTCTCCTGGGCTGCGAGGTTAAAATAAATGACATTATTGTTAATTCCGGCTGCCGTATCAATAATGAGTATGTCGATATAGTTTCCAAGGGCTTCCATTTCAGAGAGAAAAAAGAGCCTTTGGGCTTCGGTGAGATCGGCAAGCTCCATGATCCCTGAGCTGGCCGGAAGAATAAGTAATCCTGCCGGGCCTTTAACAAGGATATCCGGGATCGTTTTTTCTCCGGTAAACACATGATGCAGATTGAAGCGCGGCGTCAGTCCCAGGAGAATATCGACGTTGGCAAGGTTCAGGTCGGCATCAAGGATCAAAACTTTTTTTCCGCTCCTGGCCAATGAATAGCCGAGGTTCGCGGAAATGTTTGTTTTGCCGACGCCGCCTTTGCCGCTGGTGATGCATATTACCCGTGGCGAACTGCTCCGCGAGGCCGATCGACCCAGCATCTCAGGTCCCTGGCTTGTTGGTGAGGGTTTACTGGTCATGATTTTTTCCAGTGTGTCGGCTTGGGTCATATTGTTTCTACCTTGCGTGAAGAGTAAAGTGTGAGGAGAACTCAGTGAAATTTTTTAAAAAACAACCCCTCCACCCCTCACTCCTCACATATTTGCAGCTATTGCATTGAGCTCCGGTTCAACCGCCAGCCATCCCTCTTTGAAAAGCTTACCAATAAAACTTTTTGAAGCAAGCATAAAGTCTTCAGGGACCCGCTGACCGGTGCACAGGCATGTCAGCGGTAAAGCTGCATGAACGACCTGTCGGCAAAGATTAGCATAGGCCCTGGTTTCGTCAAGCTTGGAGAGAATCAGGCCGTGGACACTCAAAGGGCGGTATGCATCAATTATTGTGGCCAGGTCTTCCTTTTTCGATGTTGCGCTCAGCACAAGCTGTGATCGAACAGGGACTTCCAGTGAACCGAACCAGTCCTGCAGTTCTTTAACATGTTTCGTGTCGTAAGGATTTTTGCCGGCGGTATCAATTATAATAATATCTTTGTCAGAATGCTTCTTAATAGCGTTTTTGAGGTCGTTTTTTCTTAAGGCAATTTCGCAGGAAATTTTCATGATCCTGGCGTAAGTTCGCAACTGGTCGGTGGCGCCGATCCGGTAGCAATCCATGGAAAGGAGTGCTACACTTTTTTTCTCTCTTAAGGTGAACCAGGCGGCTAATTTCGCGGCGGTAGTTGTTTTGCCGACGCCTGTGGCACCGACCAGAGCAATGACTACCGGTCCATTGCCATCATGATCTGCAATCATGGACTTTACACTGATCTGGTCTATGAGCTGATTGCGCCAGATCGCAACTTTTGTCGGATCGGGTTTTTGGGATTTACCGCGATTATTGACAGAATCATCTGATTGTTCCAGATCTTTCAAGTGGCCAAAACGCTTGCTGAGTTCAAAGGCTTCATGGCGCATATCGTCAGAGAGCCGGTTTGTTAAGGAAGAGGATGAAGGGGTATCGGTGAAAGTTTCTTTTCTGTTTGCCAGCGCATCTCTCTGGTTTGCCGCAGGTCCGTCAACCACTTTGAAATCACTGTCGTAAAGGGGCCTGCCCCGATTATCCGACGAGAAAATCTTTCTGCCGGTATGCGCCTCGACGTCGTAATCCATGGCTGCGACCACTTCGAGCCACGGCCCGCCGTTGCGGCCCATTCTTCCCGGTCGATAATTTGGCAGCGGTTTTGTGGAAAGGATCACCGCATCTTCCCCCATCTCTTTTTTAACCATGCTCAGTGCCGTTGTAGTGTCCGGTGCCTCGAATCGTCTTATTCTCATTTTGTTAAACCCGTTAGCTTTGTTGTTAATGAGTTGGTTCTGATCATGAATTATTTGTTATTTTTTAACCCCGGTCTGGGGATTGATTTCAATTGTACCCAAAGATTTGATCTTGGTCTGGGTCGTCAGTTCATTATGGGAAAGAATCATGATCTGCGGCATGAACCGTTCAATTATGTGTCTGATATGTCTTCGAACTATAGGTGAGCAGACAATTATCGGTTGATAGCCTTCAGCGGATATTTTTTCCACGGAAGCCTGTATTGCTTCAAGAAGGCGTTGCGTAAGGTTGGGCTCGAGAGCCAGATAGGTGCCCTGGTCGGTTTTCTGGATGGATTCGCGGACAAAATCCTCAACCTTGGTTGACAGGGTGAGAACGGAGAGAGTTCCCTTATCGTCGGTGTATCCACTGATTATCGAGCGTGCAAGTTTCTGCCGGACATATTCGGTAAGAATTTCAGGATCTTTGGAGATCGGAGAATAGTCGGCAAGGGTTTCGCAGATTGTCAGCAGGTCACGGATTGAAACCCTTTCACGCAGGAGATTCTGCAGGACCTTCTGAGTTCCACCCAGAGTCAAGTGATCAGGAATAAGCTCGTCAATAACTTTTGGATGGGTCTTGGAAAGATTGTCCAGAAGTTTCTGTGTATCCTGACGCCCGAGGAGTTCGTGGGCGTTTGCCTGGAGGAGTTCAGTAAGGTGCGTGGCAATAACCGTGGATGTGTCAACAACCGTGTAGCCGGCGATCTGGGCTTCGTCGCGTTTATCTTCAGTGATCCATAGAGCCGGTAATTTGAATGCCGGCTCTTCGGTGGGGATGCCTTCGATCTTGCGTGTTGCCGCGCCGGAGTCCATGGCCAGCAGATGCCCCATCATCACTTCGCCCCTGGCGACTTCAACCCCTTTCAGCAGCAGGACATATTCGTCCGGTCGGAGCTGGAGGTTGTCACGAACATGAAGCGGCGGGATGATGATACCCATATCCATGGCAAACTGGCGGCGAATCGCCCGGATTCTTTCAAGAAGGTCGCCCTGCTGATTTTCGTCAACAAGAGCAATCAGGCCGTAACCGACTTCAAGTTGCAGGGTATCAAGGGGCAGCAGGTTTTCAACGGTTTCAGGGGAACCGGGCAGGGGTTTGATATCTTTTTGCATTTCCTCTTGAGCGTCCGCCTCTTTCTTGATGGCTTGTGTCTGAAAGGCCATGAAAGCAAGGCTGCCCATGAACACGCCGAGGATCAGAAAAGGCAGGTGGGGAAGTCCGGGGACGATACCGAAAAGGATAATGATGCCTGAGGCTACGGCAAGGGCCTGTGGCTGGAGGGCGAACTGCTGTATGAATTCTTTGCCCATGCTGGCGTCTGATGCGGCCCGGCTGACAATAATACCGGCCGAGGTTGAGATGACCAGCGCCGGAATCTGCGAAACCAGGCCGTCGCCGATGGTCAGCAGGGTGTAGGTTTCAGCGGCCTGGTCTAACGCCATTCCTTGAAAAAAGACACCGATGCACCAGCCGCCGATGACATTGATCACCATGATGACAATACTGGCAATAGCTTCGCCGCGGACGAATTTACTGGCACCGTCCATGGCGCCGTAGAATTCTGATTGGCGGGAAATGTTCGACCTTCTTGATTTTGCCTGCTCCTCATTAATCAGACCGGCGTTGAGGTCGGCATCGATGGCCATCTGTTTGCCGGGCATGGCGTCCAGGGTGAATCGGGCGGCAACTTCGGCGATACGTCCGGAACCTTTGGTGATTACGATAAAGTTAATCAGCACCATGATCAGGAAGATAATCAGTCCCACGGCAAAACTTCCGCCGACTACGAAATTCCCGAAGGAATTGATAACCTGGCCCACGGCACCGGCGCCTTCATGGCCGTGCAGGAGAATCAGCCTTGTGGAGGCGATATTCAGCGACAGCCGGAACAGGGTGGTAACCAGGAGCAGTGAAGGGAATGAAGAAAAATCCAGGGGATTGGTGTTGTACATCGCCATCAGCAGGATAACCAGGCCGATGGTAATGTTGAAAGACAGCAGAAGGTCGAGGATGACCGGCGGCAGCGGCAGGATCATGACCATCAAAATGCCGACGACGCCAACAGCCACAAACAGGGTTGACAATTCAAAGTTGAATTTTGCTGCCGGTAATGTCTGGGTTTTGCCTGCCATTTAAGTTTCCTGTGTCTGCTGTCCAGGACTGCTGGTTATGCAGATTTCCTCTTAAGGTTGTATACGTATGCAAGAATCTCAGCTACCGCGTGGAAAAGGTTCTCCGGGACGGTTTCATTCAGGTCAGTGGTCTTGTAAAGAGCCCTGGCCAGCGGTTTGTCTTCAATGATGGGAATACCGTTTTCCTGGGCGATTTCCCTGATCCGGAAGGCGATGACCCCGGCACCTTTGGCAACCACCATGGGCGCGGTCATGGTTAAAACGTTGTATTTAAGGGCAACGGACAAATGGGTCGGGTTGGTGATCACCACGTCTGCGGTGGGAACTTCCTGCATCATTCTCCGTCTGGCCATTTCCATCTGAATTGCGCGGATGCGCCCCTTGACATAAGGATCACCCTCGGTCTGTTTGGCTTCCTCTTTGATTTCCTGTTTGGTCATTTTCATTTTTTCCATGAAATGCCATCTCTGGAAGGCGTAATCAGCAGCGGCAAGCACGGCAATGGCAAGCGCCGATTTCAGGAAAATCCAGAAGGATGTCCTGGCCATGAATAGCAGAATCTGCAAAGGTTCCTGGTCCATGAGCGGCACGATTGCCGGCTGCGCTTTCTTGATTTCCGTATAGGCGACGTAGCCGATGAGCAGGAGCTTGGCAATGCTTTTCACGGTCTGCGCCACCATCTGTTTTGAAAACAGGTTGGAGATTCCCTTGATCGGGTCGATTTTCTCAAGCTTTGGCGTGATTTTTTCAGTAGTGAACAGAAAGCCGATCTGCGCATAATTGGCAAGCAACGCCACAACCACGATGACGATCATCAGCGGCAGCATGACCATGCCGGAAAATATCAGGCTTTGTTTGAGGAGTCCGGTCATATTTCCAGGGATAATGTTTATGCTGTGGAGGTTGCCAAGATAATGTCGCATTATTATATAACAGCGCTCGAGCATGTAATTGCCGGTGAGATAAAAGGTCAGAAGGCTTGCAAGGAGGACCGCCGCCGAGGGCACTTCCTGGCTTTTCGCAACATCACCCTTTTTCCGTGCCTCTGAAAGACGCCTGGAGGTGGGTTCTTCGGTTTTTTCCTGGCCTGATGATTCTTCAGCCATGATTTAGCCTCCCATACCCATGGCCAGTTTCGGCAGCAACCGGCCCAGCATGTCGAAGTTTGTGATTAACAGTGGCATGAGATATCCCAGCGACAGCCCGACAAATATAAAACCGATGGCAATGTTCATCGGCATGCCGACTATCAGGATGGGTATCTGCGGAACGGTTTTGGCGATAACTCCCATTGCCACATGGGAGAAGAAGACCGCCGCACTTGCAGGGGCCATGATCTTTACCGCCAGGACAAACATGTGTGATGCGCCTTGCATCATTCCGTCAAAGGTTGCCTGAGAGAGCTGGAAATTACCGGGCGCAACCCAGGTAAAGCTCTCCACCAGGGTCTTGAAGAAAATGTGATGGCCGTTAACCCCAAGGAAGATCAGGATGGCGATGATCCCCCAGAAAGAGCCGACAATTGAAACCTGTTCACCGAACTGCGGGTCCATGACCCCGGCCATTCCCATTCCCATCTGGATGCCGACCATCTGGCCTGCGGTTTCAACACCGGCAAAGATAAAACGTGCAAAGAGTGATAGAATCGCACCGAATCCCACTTCGTAGATAATGAAGAGTGTAAATGCCAATCCCGAGGTGGGCAGCAGGGAGGGATCTGCATTAACCACCGGCGCCAGGGTAAGAGCAGTAACCAGCGAAAGCAAGGCCTTGACCGGGGCGGGGACGCTTCGGGAGCCCATCACCGGCATGAGGAAAATGATCGTCCCCACCCGGGTGAGGATAATGACGACGCTCAAAATCTGCTGCAGCGTCCAGTTGAGTAATGCGGTTTCGACCATAGTCTTGTTTTTCCTCTAGCTTGCCGTGGTCATCTGATAAGTGCCGGCAGGCTGATGATCAGGTCTTGAGTATAATCAACGATTTTGGTCATCATCCATGATGAAAAGAACAGCAAGGTCATCATCACCGCGAAGATTTTCGGAACAAAGGTCAGGGTCATTTCCTGGATCTGGGTTGTTGCCTGAAACAATGCAATGATAATGCCGACAACCATTCCGACGATCAGCAGCGGCGCGGAAAGCAGTATGGTAATGACAATTGCGTTCTGGGCCAGGGTTACGACTTCAGTAGGATCCATTGTTACACCCCAAAGCTTTTTACAAGTGAGCCGACAACCAGATACCAGCCGTCAACCAGGACAAACAGAAGTAATTTGAACGGTAACGAAACCATGATCGGCGGCAGCATCATCATACCCATGGAAAGCAGCACACTGGAGACGACCATATCAATAATCAGAAAGGGCAGAAACAGGACAAAGCCGATCTGAAAGGCGGTTTTGAGTTCGCTGATCATGAATGCCGGGATCAGGACTACGGTTGAGATATCATCCTTGTTCTGCGGTTTTGCTTCTTTTGCCAGTGAAAGGAATAGGGCAAGATCCTTTTCCCTGGTCTGTGAAAACATGAAGGTCCGCAGGGGGAGGATGCTCGCTTTGAGGGCGTCTTCGGCATTGATCTCTTCATTCATGTAAGGCTGGATCGCCGTTGTGTTCATCTGGCGGAAAACCGGCATCATAATGAACAGGGTGAGGAATAATGCAAGTCCGACCATAACCTGGTTCGGCGGCATCTGCTGGGTTCCCATGGCATGCTTCAGAAAGGAAAAGGTTACAATGAGGCGGGTGAAGCAGGTCATCATCAGGAGAATTGCCGGCGCCATTGACAATACGGTGAAGAGCAGCAGGATCTCGATGAGCACCGCAACCTGTTGCGGGCTTTTGGCTTCCTCAAGACCGATCTGCAAAGTCGGCAGGGTCACGGCGTCGCAGATTGCCGGGAAGAGGCCACCGGCCAGAATACTTGCGGCGGCAGCAAAAAAGAACGGCGGGATCGGTGTGATTTTTTCTGCATCCCTATGCCCGGGGGCAAAATCCTGTCGAGTCGCCAGTGTATTGTTTGTCAATGCGTCAGTCATTGTCGTGGGTGCTCTTTTCTTTTCCGCCCTTGGCTTTGTTGAAGATTGCGGCAAAGGATGAGGTGATTGATGGATTGACGCTGTGGTCCTTTTTCATGTGTGACAAAACATCAGTGTTTTCAAGTTTTGATAACAGGTTGATCTGCTGGTCGGTGATGCCCACCAGGATGAATTCGTTGGCAACCTCAAGAACTGCCACGAATTTTTTCGGGGCGATCATCCGTGTGTCAAGAACGCTTATCAGGGAGCTAGATTTGATCCGGTTGCCGCTTAATCCGAGTTTTTTAATAAATGAAACGAGCAGGAGCATAAGACCGATCACCAGAACCAGAGAGCCAACGACCTTCAGTAATGCGGTTACCAGTGAGGTGGTTTCCTTGAATTCTTTTAATTCCTTTGCCGGAGTCAGTGCCGACACTTCTTCGGTCTGCGCCACCGGAGAAGTGTTTTCTTCGGTATTTGCAAGGGCAGGCATTGTAACCAATGATCCGATCAGCAGAAGACTGACAAGCAAAGAGAGAGCATAAAGATAAATCCTTGCTGCGGATCCCCTGTGGTGCCTCAATTGCTGTGTCTCAACTGTCTTGGTTATGGGTTTCATTTACTGGTTATCCTATGTTTTTGATACGGTCTGCCTGGCTGATAATCTCTGTAATCCTTACTCCGAAACGCTCGTTAACCACGACCACCTCGCCTTTCCCGAGAAGCTTGCGGTTTACATAGATCTCAACCGGCTCGCCTGCCGCCTTTTCCAGCTCGACAACAGAGCCTTGTGTAAGCTGCAGCATTTTATTGATGATCATGTTTGTCTGGCCGAGTTCAACCGTTACCGAGAGTGGAATGTCCAGCAGAAAGTTGAGATTTTGAGATCCCGCCGCTGAAGTGGTTCCTGTGCCCAGTTCCTGAAAGGGAGCGGGTTGCAATCCATCGTTATCGGGTCCCTGCTCACTCAGGGCCGCCGCCCAGTCGTCATCAGATGCGGAATTATTACCTGATGACGCACCCGGTGTTTTTGCCATGTTTTTATCTAAGGGTTTGTCTGCCATAATCGTATCTCCTGATGATAATGTTTTGTTGCTGTGCAGTCTTACTGCCAGTGGTTATTCCTTGCTTCCTTTAAGGGGCGGGGCTTTGCGTTTGACCAGGAAAGCCTTGTTGCCCCGGTGTATGCCTGGTGTGCCTAAGAATTTCTGTACACCTGCGACATATCCCGGCAGCAGATCGTCTTTCCTCTGGTCCAGCTGCAGGATATCGCCAACGCCCAGCTCCATTACGTCTCCGGCCGTCACCGTGGCGCTTCCCAGTTCCACCTTCATTTGCACGTCAAAGTGCTTGATATTATCAATGAGGATCTGTTGGGTGATAATGTCTTCCTCGCTTTTTTCTCTCTGGAATGTGGAGAAGAGTTTATGTTTGACGGATTCCAGATTGGACAGGGGAATGCAGGTAGCGATGCTGCCGATGGGCCGGTCCATGTCCACTTCATAGCGGTTGATGATAACCACATTTTCCGGCTCACATATTTTTGCAAACTGGGGATTGATCTCACTCCTGACATATTTGACTTTGATCGGATGGATAGAGTTCCAGGCTTTTTCCATGTCGGCGAGCAGGGCAGTTACGACGCGAAGGATGAGGCGTTGCTCGATGGGGGTGAAGTCGCGGCCTTCGATTCTGACGTTTCTGGTGCCGGTGCCCCCCAGGAAGTTTTCCACCAGGGTAAAGACCAGTTTGGGTTCCATTACCAGGAGGGCATGGCCCCGGAACGGATCCATCTTGAAGATCTGCAGACTGCTGGGTACCGGCAGGGTTCGAACAAAGGCGCCGAATCGTTCCAGTTCAAGGGGTACTGAAGTGATGTCGATGATCTTGCGAAGGGTGTTTGAAAGAGAACTCCGGATCAGCCGCAGAAAGGCATCGTTAATCGCCTCCATTGCCGGCATTCTGACTTGGACGATTCGTTCCTGCCTGGTGAAATCATAGGGGGTGTAATCCAGATGTTCCGCTTCTGTCGGTTCCTCCGGTTCTTCTATGTCTCCACCGGAAATACCTTTTAATAAGGCATCTACTTCGTCCTGGCTGAGAATCTGTTCCATTGTTTTTTGGCCTTTTACTGTAAGTGTGATGCTTCTTGGGCGCGGTTGTTTTATTGGACTACGAACTCGGTGAAATAGATATTTTTCACCCTGTCCGGTTTGAGGGTCTGGCTGAAACGTTCCAGGAGTTCGTCCCTGATCCGGGTTTTTCCTTCCGGGGTCATGACCTCTTCAAAAGAGAGACTGGTGAGCATCATGATCACCGTATCCCGTAATTTCGGATCGGCCTTGGTGGTTCGTTCCGCAGCCTCGGGATTTTCCAGCTCGATTTCGATCTTGACCTTCAGATATCGTTTGCCGCGCGGATCAGCAAGATTAACCGTAAACGGCTGCAAGGTGACGATTTCACCGATAACCGCATTCTTTGCGGTTTTTTCGACCACCATATCGTCTTCTGTTGCCACCGGCGGTGGCGGTGCCAGGAACTGTTTGTAACCAAAAAAACCGCCGACTCCGAGAACCAGGGCTCCGAGTCCGGCGATTATCAGCAATTTCACCTTTGAAGTTTTCTTTGCTCCTGCCTCATTTTCAGCCGCTGCATTTTCAGGCTCGTCAACCATGGCTTGTTCCTTTTATCATTTTATAGTGTAGGGTGTTGTATCACAATAAAGCCCTTTCCCGATCAGGTTAAAGGCAAGTTGCATGCCAATTATTGTGTTTCGTGAGCGCAAGCAATATAACTTGTTGTTATTTAATGGTGTTTTTTTTATTGCGAGTCAGTTTTTTAGCCTGCCGGGTCCTCTGTTTCCAGGATTAAAGTCACATTTTTGACCCCTTATGATGAATAAGCGTCAATAAATATGATGGCGCTCAAAGTCGGGTTGACTGGATGCAGATTTTCATGGAAAACAGCGATACCAATAAGATTTCTGAAAGCCCCGCGTCAGGCGAAGAAGAGCCTGGCCGGGCAGGAACAAATTATGTACAACTGTTGCAGTTTATGGTAAATAATGCCCGTTCATAAAAGTCCTTTTTCCCCGATTTTTGGCGTCTGGTTCAAAAAAATAATCTATTGAAGAAAAAGCTTTATTTATGGGCAGACTGAACAGCTTTCTTGCAACGGCAACAAAATGAAACAAATGAATCTGCTGTCTGTTTGCAACGTATTGTAACATAATTTCTAACAGGAGTTTTTATAATGGGAAAAACAGTTACAGAAAAGATACTGGCGGCGCATCTTGTTGAAGGCGAAATGGTCAAAGGCCGCGAGATCGGCATCCGTATCGACCAGACCCTGACCCAGGATGCCACCGGAACCATGGCATACCTGGAGTTTGAGGCCATCGGCATTCCAAGAGT
Source organism: Pseudomonadota bacterium (assembly GCA_018823135.1). Taxonomy (NCBI): domain Bacteria; kingdom Pseudomonadati; phylum Pseudomonadota; species Pseudomonadota bacterium. The sequence goes on along the minus strand of JAHJJF010000031.1, from coordinate 35,186 downwards.
GAAAACTGAACTGTCGGTCTCCTATGTGGACCACAATCTTGTTCAGTCTGATTTCAGAAATGCCGACGACCATCTCTTTCTGCAGTCCATAGCACGGAAATACGGACTGTTTTTTTCACCTCCGGGAAACGGTATTTCCCATCAGATCCACCTTGAGCGTTTCGGTCTTCCCGGCAAAACTCTGCTGGGTTCCGATAGCCACACTCCCACCGGCGGCGGTTTAGGGATGCTGGCAATCGGTGCCGGCGGCCTTGATGTTGCAATGGCCATGGCCGGAAAGCCGTTTTATCTGGTTATGCCAAAAGTGTACGGCATAAAACTCATCGGCAGGTTCAACCCCTGGGTTTCCGCCCGTGACGTCCTCCTGGAAATACTCCGGCAGCTTTCGGTCAAAGGCGGCGTCGGTTATATCATGGAGTATTTCGGGCCGGGTGTAAAGGAGTTGTCGGTGACCGACCGGGCCTCCATAACCAATTTCGGCGCTGAACTCGGGGCCACCACCTCGGTTTTTCCGTCCGATGAAAATACCCGGCAGTTTCTTGCAAGCCAGGGACGTGAAGCTCAATGGAAGGAAATTGTTGCGGACCCGGACGCCCAATACGATGCGATTATCGAGATTGATATGGACGAACTCGAACCACTTATTGCCTGCCCCTCATCTCCGGATAACGTCGTCAAGGTCCGGGAAGTTGCCGGCAAACCCGTGTCGCAGGTTCTGGTCGGCTCGTGCTCCAATTCCTCCTTGCGCGACCTCATGGTTGTAGCCAAGACCTTGGAAAATCATCAAATCAGCACGGATGTGAGTTTTGAGATAAATCCCGGCAGCAGGCAGGTGCTTGAAAATCTCATTGCCGGCAATGATATGCTGTCTCTGGTCAAGGCCGGTGCCAGGGTGCATCAGGCCGGATGCCTGGGCTGTATCGGCATGGGCCAGGCCCCTTCCACCGGCACCATCTCCTTAAGGACGTTCCCGAGGAATTTTCCGGGAAGAAGCGGTACGAAAAATGATCAGGTCTATCTCTGCAGTCCGGAAGTGGCAGTAGCCTCGGCGATTAACGGCAGAATTACCGATCCCCGTGATCTTGGCGATTACCCGGACTTCAGTCTTCCTGAAAAATACCTGCCTGGCGATCAGCGAATAGAGTTTCCTCGACCGGCAGACGAAAAAAATGAAATAATCCGCGGACCGAATATCGCACCTTTTCCGGAATTCGAGGCGATTCCCGAAACCCTGAAAGGGACGGTGCTGCTGAAAGTCGAAGATAATATTACCACCGATCACATCATGCCGGCGGGCGCAAAGATCCTGCCGCTGCGCAGCAATATTCCGGCTATCAGTGAATATGTTTTTGCATCGGTTGATGAAACCTTTCATCAGCGCGCCAGGGCGGCAAGCAACAGCATGATCGTCGGCGGCGACAATTACGGGCAGGGGTCATCTCGGGAGCATGCGGCGCTGGCACCAAGATATCTCGGTGTCCGGGTTAAATTTGTAAAAAGTTTTGCAAGAATCCATAAGGCGAATCTGATCAATTTCGGGATTCTTCCTTTGACCTTTCAAGATTCTGTTGATTACGATTCCATCACTCAGGGAGATGAGTATGTTATTGATGATTTGCGGCAGGCCCTTGAAAGCGGCTCGGAAACAGTAACCGTTGTGATAGCCGGAAAGCCCTTTCAGGCGGTTTTCGACCTTTCGCCCCGGCACCGTGAGATTCTGCTTGCCGGCAGCCTTTTGAATTGGGCCAGATAGGAATCGGGCAGCGCTGATTTTTTTACTGACAGTGACAAGTTGACAGACCCGTAAAAAGTTTTTGCGGCAAAAGGTCCACCAAACAAAATCAACATGATACAAGGCCATAACTCGATGAAATCAATCTTTTTGAAGTCTCATGCCATTGGCTATCTGTGATTTCATCACAAGTTGACAGACTCGTAAAAACTATTTTTTTTCACGCAAAGACGCTAAGTGCGCAAAGTTGTTTCTTTTAATAACAAAGAGTTGTCTTTGTGATCTTTGCGTGATGTTTTGACTTTTTACTCGATACTATTAACTCGTCACTATTCACTTCCCGGCTCGAAGTCTAGATAATCTCGCATACCTACGGGGTCAATCCACAATTGAAAATACAGGGAAATGAAGTCTGTCTGCTGAACTGCAAGTCCTATGATCGGCAGAAAATAAAAGAGGCCATGGATCGTATCTGTGTTCAATGCGGTGTGCGGGTGGCAAACGGCGTTCGGGTTCTGCTGAAGCCCAATCTCGTCTCTGCAAAGGGGCATGATGGGATTGCCTGCACCCATCCGGAGTTTGTCGCCGCCGCCGCTGAATGGTTCATTGATCATGGAGCTGTGGTTTCTATCGGCGATTCCCCGGCGTTTGGTTCCGGGAAAAAGGTTATGGATATCCTGGGCATCACGGAATCCCTCGCCGGCCTGCCGGTCAAGTTTGCCGATTTCACAAAAATTCGGAAGATGAAACTCTCTGGAGGCACGGTGGTCGGGGTGGCAGCAGATGCTTTTGACTGCGATTTCCTGGCGAATCTGCCGAAGCTCAAGACCCATGTGCAACTCCTGGTGAGCTTTGCGGTGAAAAATTATTTCGGCACAGTGGTTGGGTTTCGAAAACCCTGGATTCATGGAAAATATGGGGATGTCGGCAATAAATTCGAGGAAATCCTGGTGGATCTGCTGGATGAGCTTCCTGCCGGAATTTCTTTGATTGACGGTATCCAGGCCCTGCATGAAAAAGGGCCGATCAAGGGCAAATCATTTCCTCTGGGCTTGATCGGCGGGGCGATTAATCCCGTTGCGCTGGATACGGCGCTTCTTGATTTATTCGGCATCAAAGAGAGCCGAAGTCCGCTCTGGAAGGAGTGTGCCAGACGTGAGCATCCTGGGAGCTATATAGGGGAGCTGATTTTTCCATTAAAAACCCCAGGGGATTTCTGTGCTGAAAAGTTTAAAGTTCCAGCCCGTTTGAGCCGGATAAGTTTTAATCCCATGAGGCTTGTACACGGCAGTATTAAACGGATTTTTACAAAGTTGTAAAATAACAGGCCGCATTCAATCACTAACCTCGCCGCGACCGCTGTGGTTGTCATCGACCCCTCAGCGGATTAATTGGACGAGTTTCCGGACTCGTCCTGGGCACCTCGTTATCTCTTTGAATGCAATAATGTACGTTTTCGGCATCGTGATTTCTTTACAAGCAAGCCGGAAATGAATATCGTTGGAAGACAACAATTTTAGAAAATAGAATCAATGGGCAGGAGAAAATAATTATTATGTTTAATCTTCAAGGAAAAGTCGCACTGGTAACCGGGAGCTCCAGAGGTATCGGCAAGGCAATTGCGTTGAGATTTGCTGAAAACGGCGTGAATATGGTGGTCAATTATATCAGGCATCGCCGGGACGCCGAGGAAACCGCAGCACTGATAGAAGAAAGAGGCGCACGATGTCTGGTGGTCAAGGCCAATGTTGCAAACGACGAGGATGTCGCCTCGATGTTTGAATTGATCGATAAAGAATACGGCAGACTTGACTTTCTTGTGAGTAACGCTGCTTCAGGAGTTTTGAAGCCGGTTCTTGAATTGACCAGCAGGCACTGGAACTGGGCAATGGATATCAACGCACGGGCCCTTCTCACCCTGGCTCAACATGCGGTGCCATTGATGCGGGACGGCGGCAAGATAATGGCGGTGTCCAGTCTCGGTTCGGTGCGGGCGGTTGAAAATTACACGGCGGTGGGTGCGTCAAAGGCCGCACTTGAGTCGCTGGTCAGGCACCTGGCTGTTGAACTCGGACCCATAGGCATTAAGGTGAATACGATCAGTGCCGGTGCAGTGGACACGGAAGCGCTGAAAAAATTTCCCAACCGTACGCAAATCCTTGATACCGCACTTGCAAGGACACCCCTTGGTGTTTTGACTACTCCGGAAGATGTTGCCGATGTCGCGTTGTTTCTCTGCAGCGATCTGGCAAAAATGATTCACGGCCAGACCATTGTGGTTGACGGCGGATATTCAATCAGGGCGTAACTATTCAGGGCGATAGGCTGTAGGTAATCAGGCTGAAGGTTTCAGGAAATCAACGGCCGAGAGAGCCTTGGGCTTGTTTGCTTCGATCTGGCGCAAATACCGACCTCAAAAAACTAACAGCCTTCAGCCTGCAGTCTAATGACCTGTGCAGTAATTTCTGAAAGGATCCTAAATTGGCTATTTCTCCGAGCGGTGTATTTACAGTAAAGGGCCGTCTGATTCTGGCATCCGCTTCCCCGAGGCGAAGGCGATTTCTGGATGAACTGGGACTTGCCTTTGATATAGGGATCCCGGCAATAGATGAATCACCGATTAAGGGAGAGCTGCCTGAGGATTTTGTTCAGCGGATGTCCCGCGAAAAAGCTCTGTGCCTCGCTGCTACCAATCCCGAATCCTGGGTGCTCGGGGCTGACACCATTGTTGTGCATGACAAAGAGATTCTCGGAAAACCCGAAGGCGCCGACCAGGCCGTATCAATGCTTCAGCGCCTCTCCGGTTCCGGGCATGATGTCTGGACGGGATTCTGTCTGTGCCGGGGAAAAACTGAATCATTGATCTGCCAGGCGGTGTGCACAAAAGTTCAGTTTATTGCTGCAGCAGATGATATTATCCGCTCCTATGTGAAAACCGGAGAACCACTGGATAAGGCAGGAGCCTATGGTATTCAGGGGCTGGGAGGTTTTCTCGTCAAAAAAATCGTTGGCTCATACAGTAATGTGGTGGGCCTCCCCATGGCCGAGGTTGTGTCGGAGATGTTGAGCCATGGAGTGATTGAACCAAAGACCTGATCCGGATTATTTTTTTATTAGTAATTCTTATTGGAACTTGCTACCATCAGTTACATCCCAACGATTACGTTCAGGGATTCAGCAATTCCCCATCGACTTATCAGTGGCGGATATTCTAACCGTAAACCAACAGGACGAGTTTATTCCTGCTGAGGGATTTACAGGTTATTTTGGGGAATATTCGCTTTTGCTGATATTGTCGAGTATGTTCTCATGGAGTTATAAAAAAGAGCCGACAACTGTAATAATTATCACTTCAAAATGATTCAGGATCTTAACGCCAAACTTTGATAAATGCCTCCTTCAAAAGCGACAGCCGATAACAACAATATCTTTATTGCCCGACAGCCCATATTCCGTAAAAACCAGAAGGTCTACGGATATGAACTGCTTTTCAGGAAAGGGCTTGCGAATTTTTTTGATCCTGCTCAGGATGGCGACCAGGCAAGCTCAAGCGTTCTTACAAACAGTTTTCTTTTGATCGGCATCAGCGAGCTCACCGAAGGCAAAAAGGCGTTTATCAACTTCAGTGATGTTATGCTGGTCAAGGAGTTTCCCTCTCTTTTCCCCAAAGAATATACCGTCATCGAAGTGCTGGAAACTACGATGGCCACTCCTGAAGTGATTGATGCCTGCCGGATTTTAAGGAATAAAGGGTATATGATTGCCCTTGATGATTTTTCCTATCGTGAGGAGCTTATCCCGCTTCTGGCTCTGGCGGATATTGTCAAGTTCGATGTTCGCATGCTGAGCATGGATGAGTTGCGTCGCCAGATTGAGATCGTCTCCCGGTACAACGTAAGGCTCCTTGCGGAAAAGGTCGAGGATTTTGATGAATATGAGGCCCTGAAGGCAATGGGCTTTGATCTGTTCCAGGGGTATTTTTTTCAGAAACCAAAAATAGTAGCGGGCAGGGACATTCCGGGTTCAAAGCTGCAGTATTTGCAGGTTCTCAGGCAGCTTCAGGATGAAAACTATAATTTTGACAAGATTGCAGAGCTTATTTCCCGGGATGTTTCGCTTTCCTATAAACTCCTGAAATACGTCAATTCCGCATATTTCGGCCTTCGCCGGGAAATCCAATCGCTGCAGAGCGCCGTGGCAATGGTTGGAGAAATTGATCTCAAAAAATGGCTCAATCTGGTCATGCTCTCCTATCTTGCCGAAGAAAAACCGGTTGAGTTGTTGAAGTCTTCAATTCTCAGGGCGGAGTTCTGTAACATTCTCGGGCAGCGTTTTGGCGCAGGGAAAAAAGAAAAGGAAAAGTTCTATACGGTGGGGATGTTTTCGCTTCTGGACGCCCTTCTTGATAAATCCATGGCTTTCATCCTTGAAGGGCTGTCGCTTTCGGAAGACATCAATGATGCGTTACTCGGCAAAAGACCCAGCAAGCTCATGGCAAGTCTCTATCTCGCTAAGGCCTATGAAAGCGGCGCATGGAAAACCGCAGTACAACTTGCGAAAAAACTCGAAGTGCCTCAGGAAGATCTGCCGGTAATGTTCAGCCGGGCGTTGGCTAACGTCAAGAGCTTTGATTTTATGGAGTAACGGCGATTAAACGGCTGTGAGGGATCTGTGTGAACAGAGGTGTTCCGTTTAATCCTGAAACACCTTCGGTGCAGGCGTGATGCAAGCCCCGAAAGCAGGCCATGTTTGCCTTGCCCGCATTTTCTGGAACATCCCGGGATAATTCAGCAGGATTGATCCCTTTTATTGCTTCTGGTGCCTTGCTTAAAGCGGGGGAGAGGATTTATTGTCTGGTTCTGAAATATCAACTTTTTACGGAATACATTTTTGAAAAATTACCGATCTTGAGAAAGAGCTCGGCAATTGATGTTAAAAGTGCCAGCCGGTTTTCCCGTAATTCCACATCATCGACCATTACCATTACACCATCGAAGAAGCTGTCCACCGGGTCTTTCATCGACAGAATTTCCTTCATTGCCTCTTTATATTTTTGCTGCGCAATAAGGGGTTCTGCTTTTGCTTTTGTTTTTTGAAATGCGGTATAGAGGGCTTTTTCCCCGGCTTCCGTTAAGAGATCCTGGTTGACCGAAGTATTTTGATTTTCCTTGATGATGTTCACAACCCGTTTGAAAGCGCCTGCGAGGATCGTAAAGGTTTCTTCGGAGCTGACATCGGCTAACGCCCTGGTTCTTAAAGAACAGTCCACCGGATCATCGAATGAGACGGAAGTCGCGGCTTCAAGAGCTTCCGGAACCACGCCGCGGGATACATGATCATTGATATACCGGCCTTTGATAAACTGCATGATGTTCTGTTTGGCCTTGTCCGGATTTTCTGTCAGTTTGTCGCCATATAGAATGAAAGCCTCATTAATCAGCCAGTCTAAAGAGAGACTGATCTGATGTTTTTCTAAGATGTTGAGCAATCCCAGAGCCTGTCTTCTCAGCCCAAAAGGATCGGTTGTGCCGGTGGGAGTCCGGCCAATGCCGAAACAGCCGGCGATTGTATCAATGCGGTCGGCAATGCCCACCAGAGCGCTGATTATCCCTGTGGGGAGCTCGCCGCCAGCCCTGACCGGGAGGTAATGTTCATGGATTGCCGTGGCAACCTCTGCAGGTTCTTTGTCAAGGATGGCATAGGCTTTCCCCATGATTCCCTGCAATGAGGGGAATTCATTGACCATGGAAGTGAGCAGATCGGTTTTTGCAAGCAGGGCAGCCCTGATTGCCAGATCGATTTGATCCGGCGCGATCTTTTCTGCAAGCTTTTGGGCAAGCCGGGTCAGCCGCTGGGTTTTTTCATAAAGGGTGCCGAGTTTTGCCTGAAAGATGATTCCCGAAAGGTCGTTGACCCGGTCTGCAAGGGTTCGGTGCTGGTCCGCTTTGAAGAAGAACATCGCATCTTCGAGTCGTGCTCTCAATACGCGTTGATGGCCTTCGGCCGCAACAGTTGCGTTTTTTACTTTGGTGTTGTTGACCGCGATGAAATGGGGCAGAAGAGCGCCGTTGGCATCGGTAACCGCAAAATATTTCTGATGTTCCCGCATGGAGGTGATGAGTACTTCCCTGGGAAGTTCGAGGAATTTCCGGTCAAATGAGCCGCAGATGGCATTTGGCTCTTCAACAAGATTTGTCACCGTATCCACCAGCTCATCGTCTTCGAGAATCCGGCCATTGGCCGTTTCGGCTGCACGGGTAATTTCTGCGAGCACCCTTTTTTTTCTTTCCACGGGGGATACAATGACATGGGCGCAGCGCAACGCGTCAACGTATCCGGCGTAATCGGTGACAGCGAATGCCTCCGGCGCCATAAACCGGTGCCCTCTGGTGGTGTTGCCGCTTGTAAGTCTTTCAATGGTAAAGGGAACAATCTCACCGTTATACACGGCAGTGATCCACTGAATCGGCCTTGCGAAGCTGGTTGTTCCCGTGCCCCAGCGCATTGATTTAGGAAAGTTTATTTCCCCAATGATTTCAGGAAGCAGGGTGGAGAGAATTTCCCGGGCGTCCTTGCCGTTCTTTTCCAGGGCGAGCATTACATATTCACCCTTGGGAGTTGTGATAACCTGCAGCTGTTTCACATCGACATTATTTGATTGTGCAAAACCGAGAGCGGCTCTGGTGGGGTTGTTGTCCGCATCAAAAGCCGCCTTTTTCGGGGGGCCGAGAATTTCTTCCTTTCTGTCCGGCTGTTTATCTGAAAGTCCGGTTACGTTGAGTGCAAAACGTCTCGGAGTGGCTGCGCCGTCAATGGTTTCATATGCAAGGGAAAGGGTGACAAGTTTTTTCCCAAGCAGGGTTTTGAGATCATTTAAGGCGGGGAGAATGAAGCCTGCCGGGATTTCTTCGGTGCCGATTTCAAATACAAGTTCGTTCTTCATCTGTCTGGTCAGCTAACCCTTAAATTTGATTATTGATCTGCGGTTGATTCAAAACGCCCACTATTACATGCGTAAAAGGATAGCTCAAGGGTAATTTGTCAGTGGCTTTGTAAAAAAGGGCGATTTTCTGTGTTGCGAGAGTGCAGCAATGTCCGGGCCAGTTCCAGTTGACGCGATTAAAAGTCGAGAAGTCTTTTTCATTCAGCAAAGGCTAGAAAGTTTTCGATGTCATTATTGAGCAGCAGGGGAAGCGCTTCTTTAATTCTGGAATCGCTCCAACCCCACCACTTAACAACCAGGAAACGTTGTATTGTTTTGTCATCAAATCTTCGTTTAACGACTATTGCAGGATTTCCTGCAACAACTGCATAAGCGGGGACGTCTTTTGTGACCACCGCTCGTGCTCCAATTACCGCTCCGTCACCTATTGTTACGCCGGACATGATAAGGGACTCCGCCCCAAGCCACACATCATTACCGATGAGGACGTCCCCTTTGGTTTTGGGATGGCCAAACAAGTTTTTCGCTTCTGCCCAAAATGAATTAAATGGAAATGTTGTAACCCAATCAAGCCGGTGCTCGCCGCCGAGGAATATTTGAACACCAGGGGCGATGGAAGTAAAAGACCCAACCTTCAAGGTAGCACCCTCTCCCCATGAATGAACTTGCAGGTGACCATAAGTTTCTCGACCAAATTCATACTGAGGGTAACGTTCTTGCAGGGATTTTTTTCTTTTTTTAAATATCATTTTTTAACCATTAGGGATGCTTTTATCTTTTGGCGCATTGAACAATTTAAGGCGGTCCGACAAGCGGGTGCGAGGCTGTAACCAGTTAGTTTTGAGTTGTTTCAGGCCATTCAAGCGATGCAAAAGTGCTGAAACCTTCTGATAAATTTTCAACCAGGACAGAAAACCATTTGATATCCGGATGAGTTTTCAGTTTGTTGCCCAGGGACTTGGTCAGCGCTTCCACGGTCAGGGAAGAGTTTGCTTCATCATCTCGCGGGTCCTCGGGTTTGGCCAAATGATAAGAAGTAACTTCCTCAACCATCTGGATCAGGTCTTCAATCCAGAAAAAATGTTTGAACTGCAGACTGATGTCGGCAATACCCCAGTTGCCGAGGGACCGTGGTAAACCATGATATGTCTGGGAAGGCAGGGGCGGTGAGATGGGCACCTTGACATTCAGGGTCAGATTATCCTTATCGGTGAGCGACCCGTGCATTCTGCAGATGTATTTTGCCATTTCCGACGAGTTGGGGTGGGGGAATTTTTTTTTCAGGAAATAGGGGAATTCAATTTCCATATGCGCCGCCTCGGCCTGAAGTTTCGCCTTCATTTCTTCCAGGATGCGGTGGAAACTCTGGATATTTATATCGCCATGGAAACGGTTGAGTATTTCAATAAATCTGCTCATGTGAGTACCCTTGAAATGATGGGGCAGGCTCACGTACATGTTGACCTTGGCAATGGTCTTCTGGTGTCTTTCAGCCTTGTCAAGGACGGTTATGGGGTAGGAAATGTCCTTGACTCCGACCTTTTTGATGTTGATGCGACGATGGTCGGGCTGGCTCTGGATGTCCTTCATGGCTGGGATTTCTCGGCAGGGCTCACTGGGTTTGGCAAAACTGTCGTGGATCAGGAAAGAAGACGTTTCACCGCAGCTTTCAACTCGTCGAGGTTGGAAGATTTGACAATGTAATCGTCAGATGCCCATGAAGCCAGGTCCTGTTTGAACTCCTGATACGCAGAGCTTAAGATCACCGGGAGATCGGGGTTGATCCCTTTTATTTTACGCAAGGCGTCGATGCCGTTCATGCCAGGCATGTTTATATCGAGGATGATAATGTCAGGAGAGAAAATATTAAGTTTTTCTATGCCCTCTTCTGCGGAAAGCGCCGAATGCACTTCATAGCCCTCTTCTTCAAATTCTTCCCGATAAAGAAGATGGATGCTGTCTTCGTCATCTATGAGCAGGATCTTGTTTTTCATCCGAGTACCCCATGAGGTGTCAGGTTGGTATGTTTTTGGTTCAAAGCGCAAAGGTGAAAACAAAAAGGATGAACTCCGCAGATTAATTTCAAATTACTCCTGGATTTCAGCGTCTTTCAGATATTTTGCAGCTTCCTCGGGCGGGACCGGATTGATATAAAAACCCGAGCCCCACTCAAAGCCTGCAATCATTGTTAATTTAGGCATTATTTCAAAATGCCAGTGGAAATGTTCCAGGGGGGGTGATCTCAGAGGAGCTGTGTGCAGAACAAAATTATAAGGAACATTTGGGATGCATTTATTCAGGCGCAGCATGCTTTCTGAAAAAATTTCAGAAAGGGCTTTAAATGATGCATCACTCTGCGTTACGTAGGATGATGAATGCTCTTTGGGCAGGACCCACATTTCAAAGGGCGAACGCGGTGCCCATGGTGTCATGCAAATAAAATAATCGTTCTGGCAGACGACCCTTACATCCTGGTTGACTTCCTGGCGGATGATGTCGCAGAAAATGCATCGTTCCTTATAGCTATAATAGGAATGGCTGCCGTCAAGCTCCGAGACGATCATTCTGGGAAGGATCGGCAGGGCGATGAGTTGCGAATGCGAATGTTCAAGGGATGCGCCGGCTGCGCCGCCGTAATTCTTGAAGATCATCACATATCGAAAACGAGGATCATGGCTTAAATCAACCAGCCGGTCGCGAAAGGCCAGAAAGACCTTGATCATTCTTGCCGGAGGTATGTGGGTGAAGGATTCAAGGTGATTGGGGGTTTCAATTACGACCTCATGGGCACCGATGCCGTTCATCTTGTCATATAGCCCGTCGCCTTGTTTGCCGATGTCTCCCTCAATAATCAGGGCCGGGTATTTATTGGGAACAACCCGTAAATCCCAGCCGGGGCGGTTGGGCATATAGCCATGCTGTCCGTAACTCAAGACTTCCGGCGGGGTGGTGTTTTCATTGCCAGGACAAAGAGGGCAAAAGCCGTTTTTGGTTTCGTCCTTGGTAATAATGAAATCAGTTGGTCGTTTGCCCCGTTCGGTGGAAATAATTATCCAGCGGCCGATTACCGGGTCTTTGCGGAGTTCAGGCATTATTCTCGCCGTTTAACCTTTTTGTGCTTTTTCGTAATTTTCCTGCTTGGTTTTGCATTCAATGCATAGACCTGTGACAGGTCTTGCTTCAAGGCGTTTGATGGATATGTCATCGCCGCATTCGTCACAGATGCCGTAAGATCCCTCATCAATTCGCTCAATAGCGCTTTTGATTTTGGAGAGAAGCTTTCTTTCGCGATCGCGGATGCGGAGTTCAAAGCTTCGGTCTGATTCAGCTGATGCTCGGTCCGTGGGATCAGGATAGTTGTCATTATGATCCGTCATATCGTGTATGGTTTTTTCAGCTTCATCCAGGAGGTCTTTGCTCATGTCCTGAAGCTTGGTTTTGAAATGATCGAGTTGTTTTTTGTCCATATTGGTCGTTCTCCCTCTTTCCTGTTCTATCTCATGGTGGAGCCCGTTCCGGCCCGCCTGTATGATCCGCTTTTTCCTCCGGTTTTCGTAAGAAGCCGGATATTTTCTATTATCATGCCCTTGTCCACCGCCTTGCACATATCATAAATTGTCAAAGCAGCTATTGCAACAGCGGTCAGGGCTTCCATTTCAACGCCGGTTTTGCCGTTTACTGCAACACTTGCAAAAATATCAATTTTTCTGGCTGAATCAATGTATTCAAAGTTGACCTCAGCCTTGGTTATCGCCAGGGGATGAGCAAGTGGGATCAGGCTGTCAACTTTTTTTGCCGCCATGATGGCCGCAAGCCGCGCCGTTCCTAAAACATCACCCTTGGCAATGCCGCCTTCTTTGACCAGTCGATACGTTTCGGCAGACATGATAATCGATCCAGCTGCCTCCGCTTCCCGAAAAGTATCCGCCTTGGAGCCGATATCAACCATCCGGGCATTGCCTTGCGCATCAAAGTGGGTCAGTTCGGCATCAGCCATTAAATCTCCGTCAGTCAGTGCAATTTATTGTAACTCTTGCCCCGTAAAAGTCCAATGTATCTTGCCAGACTCTCAAATAAAACTGCCGTGCGCTCCTTTATAAAGGGGAGCCATAACATCATCGTCAAACCCCTGGCTTCTTACGCGGAGATGTTGAATATTTTTTTTAAAAATCCCTCTTCGTGGGTCTCGCCTTTTTCGTTTTCTATTGCTTCAAGCTCTTTTAACAGTTCTTTCTGTCTGTCTGTGAGCTTGGTCGGGATTATTACCTTGATTTCCACATGCATGTCGCCACGGCTCTTGCCCCGTAAAGAAGGGACCCCTTCGGATTTTAAAGTGAAAATCTGGCCGGGCTGGGTTCCTGAGGGTATTTTGAGTTTACTCTGGCCGTGAATGGTTGGAATTTTGAGTTTGTCCCCTAAGGATGCCTGGACAATAGAAACCGGGAACTCAATAAAAATATCGTTTTCCTGTCGATGGAAGATTTCATGTGGATCAACGTAAATCATCACATAAAGGTCTCCCGACGGGCCACCCCTGCGTCCACCTTCTCCCTCGTTTTTAAGTCGCATCCTGGCACCGGTATCAACGCCGGCCGGGATCTTCAGGGAAACTTTTTTCTGCTTGCTGATCAGGCCTTTGCCTTCGCAATCCATGCATGGATCGGAAATCATTTCTCCGGAGCCGGCGCAGGTTGGGCAGGTTGTACTTAAGCGGAAAGGTCCCTGGGCGCGGATTACCTGCCCCATGCCGTTGCATGTGCTGCAGGTTTGGGGTTTATGTCCTGGTCTCAGTCCGGTGCCTTCGCATGTCCAGCAGGTATCGGGCTTAATAATTTCAATTTCTTTTTCAAGGCCGTGAACCGCCTCCATGAAACTGATACTCAGGTCGTACCGCAGATCAGAACCCTGAATCGGGCCTTGTCTTCGGCTTCCACCGCCTCTGCTTGAACCGAATCCGAAAATATCGCCGAAAATGTCGCCGAAATTGGAGAAAATATCTTCAAAATTGCCGGGACCGCTGTAGCCGGTATTCTTAAGTCCTTCAATCCCGTAGCGGTCGTAAATGCCGCGTTTTTCTGGATCGCCGAGAACTTCATACGCTTCGGTGGCCTCTTTGAATTTTTCTTCGGCCTCGTTGTCACCCTGGTTCCGGTCGGGATGATATTTCATGGCCTGTTTTCTGTAGGCCTTTTTTATTTCATCCTTTGAAGCAGAGGAAGAGACGCCGAGTATTTCGTAATAATTCTGGGACATGAATCATTAAGCCTTTTCGGTTTCTTCGGTAATGGCTTCGATAGCCGGTGCTGGGGTCTGCTTTTTATCTTTTTTGACTGCGAAATCGTGAATGTTGTCGAAACTGATCATTCCGGCAGCGATTTCCCGCAGGGTCATGACGACTTCTTTATTTTTGCCTTTAACAAGCATCGGCTGGCCATCACGGTGCTGTTTGAGGCGTTCCACCGCGAGATGGATGAGTGAGAATCTGTTTTCATTGCCAACCTGAGATAAGCAGTCTTCAACTGTTATTCTTGCCATAATTGTATCAAAAGCCTCCATGGAGTGATCGTGCTGTTATCTGAAATGCTTAAACTTTACTAATATAATTGGTTTTGCCAGTTTAGCAATTGTTTTTTGGCCGGGCAGACGGTTCCGATGTGCTTCGACACCATGATTTTTGCTCTATAACCACCATCGGAGACGGGAAGTGTTTTTAGAAGCGACAATGAATTTTTTTGAAATGGCACGGAAAATGCACAATAACTGCGCAGAAGAAATTTCTCGAATTTTTGGCAGGGTTTCCCCTTGATTGACGCAGGGTATCAGACAAAGAAATCATTTGTCATCATTAGGAAAAAATGGCTGCACGGAAAATATTTCCTGTTGATCAAGCAACCGATTGAACGCAAAAAGAATGACGGAGCAGGCGTTGGAATTTTGACGCTTTTATCAAAAATGATTGGGGAAGTTAAATGATGAGGACAATCAAAACGTTTGCCGCCGGGCTGATTTTTCTGTTGTTTACTGGATGTTCGATGTCCCTTGATACTGCATTAGTGGCAATGGACGCAAATCTGGCGGCACCGATATTCGGGCTTAATGATCAGATTCCGGTATTTTTCCCTTCCCAGCGGTATGATAATAGACAACGTATGAATTTTACCAGACCGGTGATAACCACCGATAGTTATCAGGAACTGTATCCGGAGTATATTTTTAACCAATAATGCGGGACTCGTATTTATTATACCCTGCGGGTAAAAAGGCGCTGTTGCAAAAGGTTCACCGCGCAAAATCAACGTCGACGATTTAATCGATAAGCCGGATTACAGGTAAGGGAGTATATAAATTGGCAGCATCAACTCCATTGGTGACCATAAGGGAGACCCAAAGAATGATTCGAAAAATACTGTATTTTTTCATGATGATCATGCTTGCGGCAGTTGTTCTCGACAAAAGCTCTGTGGAAAGTCAGGAGGAGGACCGGCCGTCCTACAGGGATTATTTTTATAATTTCTCCCATCCGTTGAGCGGTGATTACGTTTACCGGACCGGGCGAGTTTTTACCATGCCGGGAGAATCCAAGAGTTTGGCGCTCAATCCGGTTTCTGCGATTGCCAGGGCCAGGAAATTACAGGCCGACGCCGGGAGCAACAAGGCAGAAAAAGACAAATCCGGTATTGAACACAAGATAAGCGCTCTGGCCGGGCAGCTCATTTCCCATGCAAAGGAAAACATTGCCGGTGAATACGTCATAGCTGTCACTACCTTGGTAAACCTGAACTCTTTGTACAGGACATCTTCCCTTGGGAGATTTATTGGCGAGCAATTTATCAGCGAATTCCAGCAGGCCGGGATAGATGTCATAGAAATCAGAAAATCTCCCAACATCATGGTGAGCCGCGGCCATGGTGAATACGCCCTTTCACGGGAAATGGAGGAACTTGATTTCGTCCATAATATCCAGGCGATGCTGGTGGGCACTTACACGGTTTCAGGCAGCAGGCTTTTTGTGAATGTGCGGTTACTGGCGGTACAGGACGGCATGGTGATATCCACGGCGAATATTGCCTGTGACCTTGATCAGGAGTTGATCGGCATGCTCGCAGACGAGGGACTGCCCGCCCCGGCGGTAGACGGCAGCACCATCCAGGTGCGGACTCTTGTTGATTAGGGATATGCAGTTTCCATCCGGGGTCATGTTAAAAAAACAGACGGGAAATCAAATGGGAAAAATTACAGCACGATTCATTCTTGGTATGGCGGTGATTGTCTTGGGGCTTTCGGGATGCGCTCTCGAAAGACCACCGGCCGGCGGTGCGGTTTCCATTGTCACCCCGGATTTTTTCGGGATCGGCGAGGATATTGCTCTGCAGCTGGCAAAGAATCTGAGACGGCCTTTAGGGTCGGAAAAAAGGCTGATCATGACCACAATGGTGAACATCGACGATCTTTACCAGACCTCACGTTTCGGGCGGACGCTTACCGAATCCCTGGCAACCCGGATGTTCAATCACGGCTTCGGAGTGGTGGATGTAAGAAAAACCAGTGAGTTGCTTATCCGGGACGATAAAGGTGAATTCATGTTGTCCAGGGATGCCCAGCTTATCGCCCGGGAGCATGATGCCGAAGCGGTTGTAGCGGGCACGTATTCCCTTACCCCCAATTCGGTTATTATCAATGTCCGGATGTTTGACGCCGGCACCCAGGATGTGCTTTCGGTTGCGGGTCTGGAATTGCAACGCAGCAACAATATAAATGATCTGCTGGCGGCTTCAAACGGCATGTCCGATGCTGCATTGTCAGCCTATGAGCGATAGGAGAGAGCTATGCGTATGGTTTTAGCAGTTCTGGCAGGCATGATTCTCAGTGGTTGTGCGTCCAGCAATAGTACCCTGTCCGGAATTCCCACCCAGAAAGCCGCGCCGATTGTCTACATTCATCCGATGGAGACCGACTCCTATCAGCGGGCGACTGTGGGGGTTCTGCCGTTTAAGGTTCCGGACAACATGTCCCGGGAGCAGGGTTTGGGCGTTGCCGCTCTTTTTAAGGATATTCTGCTGAGCAAACAAATTTTCAGGACCGTCAAGCAAGTGGATGCTTCCTACTCCAACATGGATATGGCCATTGAAGCCGGCAGAAAGGCCGGAGTTGACCTGGTCATGGCCGGCAAGATCAATTACGCCTTTGAAGGTGTCGAGCTTGGCGGCGCCAGGGTTGATGTTTCAGTGCGCCTGATCAATGCCGGTACGGGAAATACCGTCTGGTATGTTGAGCAGACCATGAATCAGCCGGTGGATTATCCGGACCTGGGTTTCGTCAACAGATTGCTTGAGTCCTTCAGCCGGCCCACCGTGCGAAAGGCTGCTGAAGCACCGTCGGTTCCCAATATGCTGGCAAGGATCGCCTTTGACATGGCGGAAGTCTTTGACGGAGCGCGTACCGTCAGCCGTTGATTCACACGGAAGGTCAGCTTCGAATGTGTATTTCGCAGATTTTTCTGAAGTGATAGCCGTAGATGGCAAATTTGATTGCCATGGGAAAAAGACGCGGTCGGTGGAATTGCGTCCAGATCAGCAGACGCCAGTATTGCATGCGCTCCCTCCCCATGATCCCGAGATGGAAAATCGATCTGAAAAAAGCCATTACGTCCTGGAAGCCAAGAGAGCCGCGGATCTTAGGCGGTTTGTAGTCCGTCAGGAAGTTTTTTACGCGCTTATAATAATGTTCCGGAGAGTAGATGTTTAAGAGAATCCTCCGGTAGCCTTCCTGAAGGGTCTCAATACTCATCTGGGGGATGATATTGGTGGCGGCGTTGACATTATCTCCCGACATCTGACTGAGGAGGCGGCCTGCCTTTTTCAGTCGGTCATACAATTTTGTTCCGGCCGGAGCCTGGAGCATTCCTACCATGGCGGTGACTATGCCGCTTTTCTGGATGAAATCAATCTGCTGCTGGAAGATGGAGGCGGTGTCATTATCGAAGCCAACGATGAATCCGCCCTGAACCTGCAAGCCGTTTTGCTGAATCCTTCGTATATCTTCCACCAGATTGCGGTTTTTATTATGCATTTTATTGCATTCGGAAAGACTGGATTCGTCCGGGGTCTCAATGCCGATGAAAACCATGTCAAACCCGGCGGCGCTCATCATCTGCATGAGTTCCTGGTCATCGGCGAGATTTATCGAGGCCTCGGTATAAAAGGTGATGCCGTGCTTGTTTTTATGCCAGGCGATTAAAGCCGGCAGGAGATCGGTTTTGAGATAGCGTTTATTGCCGATGAAATTATCGTCAACAAAAAAGATCGTTGCCCGCCACCCGTGCGCGTAAAGACTGTCAAGTTCGGCAATGATCTGGGCGCTGGATTTGATGCGCGGGCGATGGCCGAATAATGCGGTGACGCTGCAGAATTCGCAGTTAAACGGGCAACCCCTTGAAAACTGGATACTCATGGAAAAATAGCGTTTCATGTCCGCAAGTCGCCAGAGCGGCACGGGAGTTGTGTGGATATCGGCAAACGCCGAGGTCGCATAGATTCGCCCGGCCTGACCGTTTTGAAGGTCTTTTAAAAATGGCGGCAGGGTTTCTTCGGCCTCATTGAGAACAAAATGGTCGACCTCATCAAATTCTTCATGCTCACAGGTGAAAAGCGGCCCTCCGGCAACAACGGTTATACCTTTTGCCTTACATCGGGAAATCACTTCACGGGCGGAATCACGCTGGATAACCATACCGCTGACAAAGGCATAATCAGCCCACTCAAGATCAGCTTCAGCAAGTTGTGCAATATTGAGATCTGAAAGGCGCAATTCCCAGTTTTCCGGGAGCATGGCGGCGACGGTGAGCAGACCGAGGGGTGGGGATGACGCCTTTTTTCGGATGAATTTGAGGGCGTACTTGAAACTCCAGAAGGTCTCCGGGATTTCCGGATAAATAAGCAGGAGGCGCATGGTTGTGTACCTCATCGACTAAAAAAGCGTCTAAAAAAAGAATCAAAGCATATTGTTTGACGGTTTGTCAAACAGGTTTATTGGGGAAAATGTATCCTGATGGCGTGGCAAAAAGTCCGATTTACGGCGTTGTCGCAATTTTTGAGGCTCGGCCTCAAAAAGTATGGCCTCGCACCTGAAAAATCACTATGCCTCGGAGCCTACGCTGCCTGTATAGCAAATTTTTTGTTTAGCCATCCAAAGACTTTTTGCGAGGCCATCAATTTTGAAATACAAAGAAGCGCAGCAAAGAAAAAGGCGGTCCGAAGATTATTCAAACCGCCTTGAAAAACAAAAATAGTGTGACTTGCTTATACTATATAATGGACTTTATCCCTCGAACGGATTTTTAAGAAGCAGGGTCTCTTCCCGCCCCGGTCCAACGGAGACGATGAACGCCGGGGTCTCGGTTATCTCCTCAATGCGTTTTATGTAATTTCTGGCCTTCAGCGGCAGATCATCTATATTTGTCGCCTTGCTGATGTCTTCGGCCCAGCCGTCAATGTCTTCGTATTTCGGGATGAGGCTCTGGGTTGTCCTGATGTTTCCGGGCATCGCGGTATAGGTTTTGCCGCCGGCTTCATAGGAGTGGGCAATTTTCAGCGTCGGCTGGCCGCTTAATACATCCAGTTTGGTGATTGCCAGGCCGTTGATGCCGTTTAAGCGGACCGCTTCATTGGCGACAACCGCGTCGAGCCAGCCGCAGCGGCGCTTACGGCCGGTGGTGGCGCCGAATTCGCCGCCCTTTTTCTGGAGTTCGTCGCCCACGGAATCGAAAAGTTCAGTGGGAAAAGGTCCTTCTCCCACCCTGGTTGTATATGCTTTCAGAATGCCGATGACCGTGTCGATGTGCGAGGGGCCGAATCCTGATCCGGTGCAGGCATTGCCGGAAACTGTGTTGGAAGAAGTGACAAAGGGATAGGTGCCGTGGTCGATATCGAGCTGGGTGCCCTGGGCGCCCTCAAACAGAATGTGTTTCCCTGCCCGCCTGGCCAGGTCGAGTTCCACGGAAACATTGCTGACATAGGGCGCGAGCTGTTCCGCGAATTTTTGAAATTGTCCGTAGATTGCATCAAATCTGATTGGCGCAACCCCGTATTTTTCAGTAAACAGAAAGTTTTTTTCGGTAATATTATTTTCCAGCTTTTCCCTGAAAAGATCCGGATCAAGCAGGTCGCCGATTTTTATGCCTTTCCGGGTGATTTTGTCGCCGTAGCAGGGGCCGATGCCGCGGCCGGTGGTGCCGATCTTGGCGCCCTTGTTTTTGGTATTTTCACTGGCAGCGTCAAGCATATTGTGATAGGGCATGATGAGATGCGCTCTTTCGCTGATCTGCAGGCGTTTTGGTGTCACCGGCAATCCTGAATCAGCAAGTTTTTTCATCTCTTCAAGCAGGACGGCGGGGTCAAGGACCACACCGTTGCCGATTATGCATTTCTTGTCATCATAGAGAATCCCTGAAGGGATGAGATGAAATATATATTGTTTGCCTTCGACTACCAGCGTGTGACCGGCATTATTGCCACCCTGGAATCTGACGATATAATCCGCGTGCTTGGTAAGGAGGTCGACGATTTTTCCCTTTCCTTCATCACCCCACTGGGTTCCGACAATAACCACATTAGCCATTTAAGCTTCTCCTGTTGTATTCGTAAGTATTCTCCCTGTGCTCGCCTCGATTCCGTAACCGAAGAAACTGGAATTCGTCAGACAACAGCCATGGTATAGCCGAGCCAGACAAACATAGCCAAAGCAACCTGAAAAGTCAATGCGCCAGTCGTCTGTTGACACTGAGATATAAATACCGTAGATTCCGGCATGAACTGTAAGGGAAGCAGGTGCAGTCATTGCTGCTCGGTATCCTTGCTTTCCTGCCACGGGGAGTTCAATATATTGCATAACCGTCACAGGGCTTTGTTCCTGAAAGAAATATCAGTCGCTGTAAATACTGATCAAAAAGAGATTGTTTCAGAAAAGTTTTTTACCCGGTAGTTGTTACGAGGCTCGTAAGGAAATGTTTGGAATCGGTCTCCCTGAATTAATTGTAATATTTGTCGTCGCACTCATCGTCGTGGGTCCTGACAAGTTGCCTGGAATGGCCAAGACCATTGCCAAGCAGCTTGTGGAGTTGAAAAAAGCGGCCGGGTCATTAAAGGATACCATTCAGCAGGAAGCGGATGATAGTCTGAACTATCAGGTAAATCCCCTTGATTCCCTGCCGCAGCTTCCTTTGCCTTATGATAATGAAGATGAGGGAGGAGCGGAGCAAGGAGTCAATCCCCCGGCAGCAGGTCCTGCCGCAACCGAGTCCGAGCCTGATCGGGTTGAAAAAGAACCCGGCACATGAGAATTCTATCCGAATATTTTTCAGACCATCTGCTGGAACTTCGCAACCGGGTCCTCATCTCGGTTATAACCATCGCGGTATTCAGCGGGCTCTCCTATCTCTTTTCTACAGAAATAACCCGGTTCCTCATGGGGCCGCTCTTTCAAGCCCGGCCGGATATCGTAAAACTTGTGTATACCAATCTCACCGAAGCCTTTGTGAGCTATATCAAGGTTGCAATTATTGCCGGGATAATTTTCAGCTTTCCGATTCTTTGTTACGAGGCGTGGATGTATGTGGCGCCGGGGCTGCATGATAATGAAAAGAAAATTGCCTTCAAGGTGGTTTCCTGGGCAACCCTGCTTTTTGTCTCCGGAATCCTGTTTTCTTATTTTGTGGTGATGCCTCAGGCGCTTGCCTTTCTGATGGACACCCGTGGCTATGATATTCAGGCGCTCCCCAAGCTTGATGCATATCTTACTTTTGTGGCGCGCTCATCCCTTGCTTTCGGCCTGGCTTTTGAAATACCATTTTTAATGGTTGTCGCCGGCAAGACCGGCCTTGTTGACAAAGCAGGTTTTACCCGGAAGCGCTGGTATTATTACGCAGCAATTCTGGTACTTGCCTTTTTGCTTACTGCCGGGGATGTTTTTTCAGCAGTACTTCTTGCTTTTCCGCTTTTCGGGTTGTATGAGGCCGGAGTTGTGGCTACCAGGTTGTTCTAGTTCCCACCCGCATCAAGCAGTTTCTTAACCGCATCGCTGAGATCAGCAATACTGAAGGGTTTGGTGATTGCCCCGCTGAATCCGAAAAATTCCGGGTTGGCGAGTATCGGGTTGTCGGTATAACCGCTGGCGACCAGTGCCTTGACTCCCGGGTCGATTTCAAGCAGCCTGGCGATGGTCTCCTCGCCGCCCATTCCGCCCCGGATTGTAAGGTCGAGAATCACCAGGTCATAGGGGCGGTCGGATTTATTCGCCTTGTTATACAGGATAATTGCTTCTTCGCCGGTGAGGGCGAACTCGGTTTCATAATCCAGGAGATTAAACATTTCTCTGGCTACCTGGATCACCGCCTCTTCGTCTTCCATATACAGGACGCGCTTTTGTTTTGTGATCGGCTTTTCCGTTACGTCAAGGTTTTCACTATAAGGTGGCAGTGGTTTAGCCGGGAGATAGATCGTAAATGTGCTGCCTTTGCCTGGCGTTGATTCCGCGGTTATCTGCCCGTCATGCTTTTCGATGATTGAATGGCAGATGGCAAGACCCAGGCCCGTTCCTCTCTGGGCGCCGCGTTCTTTGGTGGAAAAATAGGGGTCGTAGATCTTTGGCAGGATAGAAGGGTCAATCCCTGGACCGCTGTCTTTAAATGATATTTTTATGTAATCGCCCGGAGCGATGCGCAGCTTGTTTCCGGTTTTGATGCTGATGTTTTCAGCATGCAGAACAAGGTTTCCTCCCGGGGGCATCGCCTCTTTGGCGTTCTGCAGTATATTCTGGATCACCTGACCCATCTGGCTCAGATCGATTTGCACCGGCCAGAGGTCGTCCGGAATCTGATATTCAAATTTTATTTTGGTGCCGCTGAGGATAAAGTTTGTGGTTTCCTGGAGAAAATCGACAATCGGCATGGTCTCCTTGAGGGGACTTCCACCTCGAGAGAAAGTAAGGAGCTGCTTGGTCAAGGCCTTGGCCTGGGAAGAGGCTTTTTCCGCCTGGGTGAGCAGTTGATATGCAATGTCCTGCGGGTTGAGTCTGTTTTTGGCAAGCTCGATATTGCCGAATACTGCGGTGAGCATATTATTGAAATCATGGGCAATGCCGCCGGCCAGGGAGCCAAGGGATTCCAGGTTTCGTGCCCGGATTATGTTCTGCAGCATCTGTTTCTGTTCGGTGATGTTTCTGACAACTTCCAGGCCCGAGGTTATGCGGCCGTCCCGGTCCCGCAAGGGAGAAGCGGTTATTTCGTAGTGCTGACTATCTCCTCCTTTAGTAATGCATCGTTCGCAGGAGTGGATCTTGCCGTCTTCGAAACAGCGTGAAAGCGGGCATCCCGGGCAGATATCATTATTGCTCTCGTATGCCTTATAGCAGTATTCGCCGACGTGATCGCCCAGGAGATCTTTGTGGAGCTGATTCTGATAAATAATTTTGAAATCGGTGTCCTGAATCGAAAGGCCCTGACCGATGGCGGAAAGAATCCTTTCGGTTTTGGCCTTTGCTCCCTTGGCCTGCTGCAAAGCGTTCTGCAGGGATGCATGGTCCTCCTTGTATTCGATAACCCTGGCCAGCCGTTCACTGATTTCTTTTAACAGGAAATGATCCTTGCCGGAAAATGGTTCGGCTTGATCTTGTTGCTTGTCCGCCAGAGAAAAGACATCAATGTAACCCGAATCTTTCCCGTGAATATGGATGTTGCCGGTCATTTTCCATGGAGTTTCCCGGAAATTTTCGGTTCTGACCTCATAATCGTTACAAACAATCCGGGCGCAGACTGATTCAGGGAATCCCATGGCAGGAGGAATCGAATTAAGGGCCTTTGCGATGATTTCTTCATAGGAACGATCCACCTGTTCGGCCAGATCGGAAATTTCGTAGAGGCAGTTTAATTCTCGGACCTGCTCCCCCAGGGAAAGGGTTCTTTGCCTGAGAGTTTCTTCAGCCCGGTTTTTGTCGGTAACATCGGTCACCACCGTGATAAATCCCGTAAGGTTTCCCTGCATGTCTCTTTTATAATCCCAGTCCAGCTGGACTTCGATGAGTCGTCCGTCCCTGGTCAGGTTTTTCACTACACTGGATTTGGAAGGTGGCTGGATTTCCACCAGAAAAGCGAGATATTTTTCGAGCCCCTCTTTTTCCTTGTCAGTGGGCATGAAGTCCCAGATTTTTCTGCCGATCAATTCCCCTTGAGGATATCCAAGGATTTTATGATGGGCATGATTGCTGAAGGTTATGACCCCTGTAAGGTCATTTTCCTGAACGCCGTGAGGTATGGTTTCCACAACCGATTGAAAGCGCTCCCTGCTTTCCGAAAGTTGTTTTATCGAATCGTGATTTTTAAGGGCCACGGCCGCCAGCTGCGCAAAGGAACCAGCAACCCGGGCATCTTCATCGGTGAAGCCGCCCTGTTTATTTGCTATTCCGAACAGACCTGCGGCTTTATGGTCAATGATCAGCGGCGCGAAGAGGACGTTATCAAGGCGGACATGCCCCTCAGGCATGTATTTCATCCATTTGCTCGTGGAAAAATTATTATCAAAGACTGCTTTGCCTTTGCGGTATGCTTCTTTGCGCAGGCCGCGGATGGGCATGGGAAGATTGACGTCAACGGTGCAGGTCTGCCCGCCGGATTCCAGAAATACCACTTCGTTTTCTGTGCCGTCATCGTTTAACAGGGCAATGTACCCGGAGGTCGCGCCGATAACTGAGATGCACCCGTCAAAAATTATCCGGGCGGTTTTTTCAAAATCATCAAAGGCCAGAATCGCCCGGGTGCTGTCCAGGAGCGCCTGGTTTTCGGCGCGTTGCCTGAGAAGTTCTCCTTCCTGCTCTTTGATCCTTTTCTGCAATTGCTTAATGCTAGGGTCGCCGGGCATTGGCAATACCTCAGGTTAGGCTGCATTTGACTGTGCGGCTAGCCGTCTCAGTGCACGGCGCTGTATTGCTTTTTCATCACTTAGCAGAAAAGACAGGCAGACGCCGATGACCAGGAGAATACCTGCGGCCTGAAACGATGTGCCGTAATTACCGGTTTGCACCATCAGGGACTGGGACGCTTTGCTCATGACAAATCCGCCCACACCCCAGGCGGTGAAAAGTATGCCGTAATTGACTCCGAAATTCTTAATCCCGAAGAGGTCTTTGGCAAATGACGGGAAGAGCGCCAGGTTGGCGCCGTAATTAAAGCCGATGAGGGTGGCGAGAAGCACCAGAAGGACGGCGCTTGAGGTATTAGTTGAATTGATTATCGGCACGGCGATGAACATGAGCAGAGCCTGAAAGCTGAACATCCCGGCCATGGTGAGGCTTCTGCCGATTTTGTCGGATATGAAGCCGGCGGCGATCCGGCCGCCGGCGTTGCCGATGGCAAGGATGGCCACCGCCAGAAAGGCGCTGTCACCCATGCTTTTTTGGGCCATGCCGGCTACGCTGCCGATAACCATGAGGCCAGCGCCTGCGCCGATGAAATAAAGCAGCCATAACAGCCAGAAAGTCGAGGTCTTAACCATTTTCCCCGGCGCAATATTTTTTTCAGCGATAGCCGCGCGCGCCTTGACGTTGTTTTCAGACTGATCCCGCCTTTCGACAAAACCCGTCGGGACATATCCTTCAGGGGGATTGGTGAGTAATAATGCAAGGAGGCTGACCACAATGAAAAAAGCAATCCCGAAAAAAAGCATGGCGTTCTGCAGCCCCCAGTTCAGCAAAAGATATTTTGCCAGGGGGGCAATATACACCGAGGCGAGTCCGAAACCGGAGACCACGATGCCGGCGATTATTCCTGTTTTGTTCGGCGGGAACCATTTGAGTGCTGCAGGCGTTGCCGAGGAATAACCGAAGGCAATCCCTGCGCCCACCAGTATCCCGAAAGCCATGACCCAGTGGATGTATGAGGTGGTTTGGGAAATCCAGACAAAACCTGCGCCCACGAGGGCACCGCCGATGATTGCGGTTATCCGGGGTCCGAATTTATCCTGGCACCTGCCGGCAATGATCATCGTAAAAGCAAAAACCAGACAGCAGACCGCATAGGGATCGTTTAATGCGGCAAGGTCCCAGTTAAAGGCGTTAGCGCCGCCTTCCTCAATGGATTGTTTGATGGCGCCCTTGAAAATACTCCAGGTGTAAAGCACGCCCAGCGCAAGATTGATTCCGGTGCCGGCGGCGATAACGATTTTCCCACGATTTGCGATTTTTTGAGCCATAAAAAGACTATCCTCAAGTGTGAATTTGATTTCCGTTGAATGACTGGGGGCCATAAGGCTTATGTAAACGATTACACAACGTTGGGTCAGGTTCTGTCAAGGAAAAGAATTGCCTGGAGTGAATAGTGAGGAGTGAGGGGTGAGGGGGGGATTGTATATTAGCCTCAAATCAGGGTTAAAACCACCGCCTTCAGACGGTCAGCTTTGATTGAGCATGTAAATACTATGAGTTACAGGCGCAGAGGGCAGAGGCAGAAGGCAGAGGCAGAGGCAGAGGCAGAGGCAGAGGCAGAGGCAGAGGGCAGAGGGCACAGAGTAAAATGGAATAAAGAAATACCATACGAAGAAATAACGGCACTGAATGCCTGTCGACCTGGGACGTGCTTGTTTTTTACACTTTGTGCCTTCGGCCTCTGTGCCTCACGCTATCGACTGAAGTCGATAGCCGTTGACTTATCCAGGGTTTCGCGGACTTTCTGGGCGAGAGCCGCCGGGGAAAACGGTTTGCTGATAAAAGATATGTCCTTGTCAAGGATGCCGTGGTGAGCAATGACATTATCGGTGTAGCCGGACATGAAGAGAGTTTTCAGCTCCGGTCTCGTCTCTTTTATCCTGTCGGCAAGTTCTTTGCCGTTCATGTCCGGCATTATTACATCGGTGAGCATGAGATCTATCCGGGCGGATTTCTGTGAAAAGATCGCCAGGGCATTTTTGCCGCAATCGGTTTCCAGGACATTATAGCCGTATTCTCTGAGACATTCCTGGGTGAATTTGCGGATATCCTTATCATCTTCCACAACCAGGATGGTTTCGGTTCCCAGGGAAACAGGGGCTGCGATTTTGACCTGGTCAACGGCGATTGAGGTCTGCTGGGCGGCAGGAAAGTATATTTTGAAGGTGGTGCCCAGTCCCGGCTCGCTGTAGAGGTTGATGTGGCCACCGTGCTGATGGATGATGCCGTGGCTCATGGCCAGGCCGAGGCCGGTACCTTTTTCTTTGCTCTTGGTGGTGAAATAGGGCTCAAAGATATGTTCTTTCACCGCCGGATTCATGCCCTCGCCGCTGTCCGATACCTGGATCAGGACCTGGGGGCCTGAAATATCATTGTTGCAGCTGCCGCAGAGGGAATTGGCAGAAGCGATGTTGTCGGTTTCAATGAGCAGCGTGCCGCCGTTGGGCATTGCATCTCTGGCATTTACCGCAAGGTTGGCAAGGACCTGCTCGATTTGTCCTGAATCAGCGGCAATGGGCCAGAGATCATCTTTCAGCTGCAGTTCCAGGACAATGTTTTCTTCAAGAAGCCCTTTGAGCATTTTTGAAAAATTATCGATTAAACCGTTCAGATTGATGGTTTCTTTTTTGATCACCTGCCTGCGGGAAAAGGCGAGAATCCTGCTGATCAGATTCGAAGCGCGCTTTGCGCAATCGCGGATATGCTGCACTCTCTGGTACAGTGGGGTGTCCGGTTCGGTCTGCATGAGAATGAGTTCGGAATAGCCGACAACCGGGGTGAGGCTGTTGTTTATGTCGTGGGCCATGCCGCCTGCCAGGGTGCCGATGGCCTCCATTTTCTGGGAGTGATGCAACTGGGCTTCCAGCTTTTTCTGTTCAGTGATGTTGCGGCCGACATTCAGTTTTACTTTCTTGCCGTCAATCCAGATTAAGGGGATTTCAACGAGACTGAAAGTCTTGCCGGTTTTCAGGATGTCGAGTTCACGGGTATGGGCCGTTTCCTGGTCCAGAATAAATTGATGCAGGCAGTTTTTACAAGGGGCATCGTTATCCATGAGACATTCATAACAATGGGCGCCGAGTTCGATTTCAGGCAGCAGTTCCTTGACGATGCGGTTGAAATATTTGATCCGGAAATTCTGGTCAATGACGTAGATGGCATCCTCCATGCCGTCAAATATGGTCAGGAGCATTTTTTCACTCTGGAGCGCGGCAGCAGCCTCGGCCTTTGCTACCGCAAGATTCAGATCCACCTGGTCGATCTGCAGCTTGACCTGTCTCAGGCGGTTGAAATAAATACTGAAGGCAAAGACGGTGATGAATGCCGCAGTATTTCCCGCACCGCTGAATGGCGCAATGATCTCCCAGATATCCTGCTGGTCGGTAAAGATAAGGGCCTGTTTTGCCAGATGGCCGAAAGAGCGGAAGATGGAGAACGCACCGATGGCAAGAGTCAGCATGAAGACATAATGCCGGAATGCATCATCTGGAGCTTTTTTGCTCCAGACCCATGACAAGGAGAGACATTCGCTGGCAATAATTACTACGGCAAGCGAACCGAGAATATCCACCCAGATAACCGGCCACCAGGGAAGGGTCATTTTTCTTCCTCCGGAGTCTGTGACCAGTTTTTCAATGCGGAAAGCAGGAAGATCAGTGCGGGAACAAGCACCAGGTGGTCAAGTTTGCTGAGATAATAGAAAAGGCTCGAAAAATCAACAATATGGAGACTTATCTTCTGGCCGTTTGATCTGACGAACTGGTCGGACGAAACATAGAGGTCCATCCAGTGGCTGGTGAAGGTGAGGATATTCCAGAGAAGAACTAACCACAGAAAAAGCCTGAATTGTCTCCAGCCCGGGCCATGCCACTTGCTGAGATATCCCTGGATGAGCAGATAAATAAGACCGCCGGAAAAAAGGGCGTGACCCAGTTCATGGGATACAAGGCCTTCCAGGCCGCCATGGGGTTGTACTGCCCAGGCAGGAGAGGCCTGGAAAAGGATCAGCAGCAACAACGGCAGACGGAGATGTTTCAAAGGCGGAAATTTCAATATCGTCCTGTTTTGTAACGTGCAACCGAAAAATAAAAGTCAGATTGATTCTGACACCATATAGAAATTAAAGGAGTGTGGAGTGGAAGTCAACTGATTTTGCTCAAGGGATTCCTTGCAAAACAGCCGGCTAGCTGTTCAGGAAGGAGAAATTTCCTGCTTGAGCAGGCAGCAGGAAATTCTTGAAAGCGGCGTGCCGTGTTTGTCGTAAACCAGATTGCCGGGCTGGAGCATTTTATTCAGCACGCAGCCTTCGGGGATGTTGAGGCTGAAGAAGTGTTTTTCGGTAATCCCGTCATTGTCGAGCAGTTGGTTGTCCTCAATTCTGTAGGCGTTCACCGGATAATCTTCGCAAAGCGGGCAGAGGTAGACGCGGCCGTTGGGAAAGATAAAGAAGTTTTCAGCAACATTGCCGGCGCAGGCAAAGGCTTCATCCTTATCGAGAAAGACTTTCGGAAAAGTCACATGAATGCCTTTCTCTGCTGCCTTTGCTGCGACTTCAGGGATTATGCCGCGCCATTCTTCAGGAGTCAGCTGCAGATCGCCCGGCGATTGGGCTGATTTTCCCCGGAGGCCGATCACCTGAATGAAAAACCGTTTGACGCCGAGCCCGTCAAGCAGATCAGGCATGCGGTGCAGGTGGTGGATATTCATCCGGCTCACCGTATAGATCAGACTGACATTGAAGTTTTTTTTCACTGCTCTGATGATATTTTCGGTGCAGGTTTTAAAGACGTCCCTGCCGCGGATCGGGTCGTTTATTCCTGGAGTCGGGCCGTCCAGGCTGAAACTTAAAAAATCAAGATCCTCCGGTGCAACTTTTTCAAGGAAATCATGGAACAGAAAGCCGTTGCTGTCCACGGTGATTGAGGCGTAGCCGAGTTTTCTTGCGGTTTGTATGCCGTGGGCCAGATCCGGATGCAGGGTGGGTTCGCCGCCCAGGAAGATAATATTTGTCTCCCTGGTGGGATGCGCAAAAAGGGCAAGCCATTCCTCCATGGTTTGGCAGCTGACCATGTTGGTGCCGTGCTGGTCGGGATTGATATAGCAGTGTTTGCAGGAAAGGTTGCAGGCGGTGAGCAGGTGAAAAAAAATATTCCGCTCGTTGGGTTTGAATCCAACGGTTTTAGGCTGGGGCCGATTCATTTGTCAAGATCCTTCCTCGCCTGTTCCAGGGTATATTCGGCGAGATAGCTGTTTTCCCAGTAACTGTTATGCGGATTATTGAAAAAATCGGCAAAGAGTTTGAGGCTTTCGGGGCGGAGGATATGGGGGATCAGCTGAACATCCATGTCGCGGTAAAGCGGCGTCAGCCGGGCAAGGGGCAGGCCGGTGCCACCGCCCATGGCGTCTTCAAAGGCGTAGACGATTTTGTGGATGCCGTTCAGGAGCAATGTTGAATAGCACATCAGGCAGGGCTCCATGGTGGAGTAAGCAATGATCTCTGACGGGTGGATATCGGGATGATTTACCTTCAGCTCGCGCAGGGCGAGGATTTCCGCATGATCAAGCTCGTTTGGCGTCTGATTGCCGGTGAACCTGCTGTTGGCGCGTTTGCCTTTTGCAACAACCTCGCCATTAGCCACCAGCACACAACCCACGGGAAAGTCCCCGGCAACCAGGGCCTGCCGCGCTTCATCAAGGGCGAGCTGCATATATTTTTCGTGATCGGTGGTCATGGCATTGTATGGCTCTGATTATTTGTCGAAGATAACGACCATGTATCTTAGTAATATTGGGCGCCCTTGACAAGGGGCCTTTTAAGGGAAGATCCCTTTTTGCCGCCCATCATGGTCTGTATTGATTAGGAATCTTTTTTTGAATATGGTACTGATTATTACAGTTATATGTATTAAGTTGCTGCAAACCTGCCTGACTGAGGAATAAGAGGTTTAAATGAGAATAAATACACTCTTCAGTAAAGACTATCTCCTTGGTGAGCTCTATCCGGCAGCGGTCGCATTAAAAAGGGATGATTATGTTTATTTTCATGCCGATGCAATAAATCAAGGAAAACACCAGATTGCCTTTGATTTTTTAACCGTCAATATCCTCAACCTGACAGCCAAAGGCCTCCCTGATGGCGGCATAACCAGTCAGGTCGCCTATGCTGCCAGGAGTTCTATCATTACCTACGAAAGAAATCTCACCAGCGACAGCTTTACGCCGCTCACCATGTTGATCCCCGGTACCGCCATTTTTGCTGAAACAATAAAACCCATGGACGAATGGGAGGAAACAGACATCTGGCACTCCCATTGCATTCCCCAGGAATTTCATTGGGTGGCGGCCATTTCCTACCAATATCCCCATCATAAAAAGACTGTTATCACCTTTCATTACATCAAGGCAAAAGGGGCGCCTTTTCACTGGACTGTCAATGAAGATGTTGTGGAATATTTCACCTTCCCCTATTACCTGGGCTGGTTACACCAGTACGGGGCAATCTGCCATGAGACATTAAAAGAGTGGCTCAGCCTCCTGGTGGGCATGTCTCTGGAGCGCTTTAAGATCCTGCGGGCCTTAACGGAATTCGGCATGGGAAATGCCCGTCAGCTCTCAGACAATCTCTGCATCTCGCAGAGTACGGTTTACAAACACCTGGAAAATTCCTTTGATAACCTGCTGGTTCTCGAACCCGGCCGGCAGCAGTTATCCGGTAACGCCAACCGAATATTGTCCCTGGCCAATGCCTATCATTTCATGGGCTTTGGTGCCGCCAGCAGCAAGCGATTACTTCCCAAAAGAAAAGTCTGATCTGTAGCCTCACGCCAGCCCGCAACAACAATATTCATCCTGAAAACCAAAATTTTTTAATTCCCATACCCTAACCCAGATAAACTGGAAGTAAATTAAGGCTCTGGATAAGTACCTTAACAGTAGGCTTTAAGTCTTTAATGTTAGTCTGCTTACTCAAAGTTTTGCCACTCAGTTCAGTACTCGCTTGACGGGTGTAAAAAACACGAAAATTACCGATAAGGTACTAAAGACTCGTAAATTTGCGATTGTGTAAATTTGCCCCGCCGATACTATTCTTATTTTAATTCAAGAAACAGCTAGACACGGTTCGGCGTAAACCGAAGGCCATTTGTAGCATGTTTTTATTGCGATGAAGGCGCAATAACCAGTGTCTTTGGGCTATTTGCAAGGCCATCAATGAAATTGAGCACGAATTTAAGGGTACGGGTTCAAAATAATTATATGTGGGGAGAATGCAGATGAATAAACTACTTGGATCGTTTGTGTTGGGTGTCGTAATGCTCGGGATGACAGCGTGCGGCGGTGGTGGAGACAGCCCACCGGCAAATGATACGCTCGAATCAAAAGATAACAGCTCCATTGTAACGGCCACATCGGTTGCCCCTGTTTCGGAATGTCCCACCGGTGGCATTACGGTGGACAGCGGCATTGATGAAAACGGTAATGGTGTGCTTGATGCCGACGAGATCGATTCCACCCAATATGTTTGTAACGGCGGCAGCGGCATACAGGCACTTGTAAGCATCACGGACGAAGCAGCCGGGGTTAATTGCTCTTCAGGCGGCAAACAAGTCGATACCGGTCTGGACGCCAATAGTAACAGCACACTTGACGCAGATGAGATAGCTGATACCTTTTATGTGTGTAACGGTTCCAATTGGTGGGACACCTTGGGCGATACCGGGTCCATCAGCGGCTATGTTTACACCGAAAATGGGACACCTGCTCAGGATGCCATGGTGGCGATTTCCGGCACCCTTCATTACACCTATGTCAATAGCCTGGGCTATTACTCGTTTTCTCAGATCAGCGTTGGTCACCAAAGATTAATTATTGCCCTGAACGGTTACCATCAAGGAAAACTCGATCATGTTCCAGTCACCAACAACAACTCCACCACGGTTCGGAATATCACGTTAAACAAGATCAGGCAACCGCTCGCAGAACGGGTTTCCTTAGCGGAGTTCCCCTTCCTGCCCGGGGCGTCTGCGGGTGATTACAGCGGTGCTTCGGTGGCCGGGGCCGGCGATGTGAACGGCGACGGCTATGACGATCTGCTCATCGGCGCCGATTACGCTGCTGGTTTTGCGGGCAAGACCTATTTGGTTTACGGACGTCCCGGGGTTGATCAGGCGGTACTGCTGACCCTGGAGCCGGACGTCACTTTCAGCGGCGAGGCTGTGGGTGATAAAAGCGGTTATTCGGTGGCCGGGGCCGGTGATGTGAACGGCGACGGCTTCGACGATCTGCTCATCGGAGCCTATGGCGCTGCTAGTGCTGCGGGCAAGAGTTATTTGATTTACGGCGCCAGCGCTTTGACGGATATGAATCTGTCCGATGCCGACGTCAGCTTCAGCGGCGATGCTGCGAGTGATTACAGCGGTTTTTCGGTGGCCGGGGCCGGTGATGTCAACGGCGATGGCTTTGACGATTTGCTCATCGGCGCCTATGGCGTTGCTAGTGTTGCGGGCAAGACCTATCTGATTTACGGCGCCAGCAGTTTGAATGATATGAACCTGTCTGCGGCCAACGTTACTTTCAGCGGTGAGGCTGCGAATGATCGCAGCGGTGATTCGGTGGCCGGTGCCGGTGATGTCAACGGCGACGGCTATGACGATTTGCTTATCGGCGCCTATGCCGCTGCTAGTTATGCGGGCAAGACCTATCTGATTTACGGCGCCAGCAGTTTGACGGATATGAATTTGTCTGCGGCCAACGTCACTTTCAGCGGTGAGGCTGCGATTGATTACAGCGGTTGTTCGGTGGCCGGGGCCGGCGATGTGAACGGCGACGGCTTCGACGATTTGCTTATCGGCGCCTATGGCGTTGCTAGTGTTGCGGGCAAGAGTTATCTGCTATACGGCGCCAGCGCTTTGACGGATATGAATCTGTCCGATGCCGACGTCAGCTTCAGCGGCGAGGCGGGGGGGGATCGAGCCGGTCGTAGGGTGGCCGGGGTCGGCGATGTCAATGGCGATGGCTTCGACGATTTGCTTATCGGCGCCTATGGCGCTGTTAGTAATGCTGGCAAGAGTTATCTGATTTACGGCGCCAGCGGTTTGACTGATAAGAACCTGTCCGATGCCGACGTCAGCTTCAGCGGCGAGGCTGCGAATAATTACAGCGGTATTTCGGTGGCCGGGGGTGGTGATGTGAACGGCGACGGCTTCGACGATTTGCTTATCGGCGCCTATGGCGTTGCTAATTTTGCGGGCAAGACCTATCTGGTCATGGGCCGTCAGCGCGGTGTTGATACAGCTGCCAATGTTTTGCAAGGCAATCGTTCTGCTTCCACAGCCGATGCTGTTTTTATGGGTGGTGTTTCTGGTGACTATAACGGTTATTCGGTGGCCGGGGCCGGTGATGTCAACGGCGATGGCTTTGACGATCTGCTCATCGGTGTCTATGGCGCTGATAGTTATGCCGGCAAGACCTATTTGATATACGGTCGCATCGGGGTTGATCAGTCGGTACTGCTGACCCTGGAGCCGGATGTCACCTTCAGCGGCGAGGCCGCGGGTGATTTTAGCGGTGTTTCGGTGGCCGGGGCCGGTGATGTCAATGGCGATGGCTTTGACGATCTACTTATCGGCGCCTATGTCGTCGGTGATAGTTATGCTGGCAAGACTTATCTGATATGCGGTTCCAGTGTTTTGGCTGATAAGAACCTCTCCGCAGCCGATGCCACCTTCAGCGGCGAGGCTGCGAATGATTTCAGCGGTGATTCGGTGGCCGGTGCCGGTGATGTGAACGGTGATGGCTTTGACGATCTGCTCATCGGCGCCTATGGCGCAGATAGTAATACCGGCAAGACCTATTTGATATACGGCTCCAGTGTTTTGGTTGATAAGAATCTCTCCCTGGCCGATACCACCTTCAGAGGCGAGGCCGTGGGTGATTCCAGCGGTATTTCGGTGGCCGGGGCCGGCGATGTGAACGGCGATGGATTTGATGATCTGCTCATCGGAGCTAAAGGTGCTGATAGTGAAGCCGGCAAGACCTATCTGGTATACGGCTCCAGTGTTTTGGCTGGTAAGCACCTTTCCTTGGCCGATGTCAAATTCAGCGGCGAGGCTGCGGATGATAAAAGCGGTTTCTCGGTGGCCGGGGCCGGAGATGTGAACGGCGATGGCTTCGACGATCTGTTCATCGGCGCCTATGGCGCAGATAGTAATACCGGCAAGACCTATGTGGTATACGGCTCCAGTGTTTTGGCTGATAAGAACCTTTCCTTGGCCGATGTCACATTCAGCGGCGAGGCTGCGAGTGATAAAAGCGGTAATTCGGTGGACGGGGCCGGAGATGTGAACGGCGATGGCTTCGACGATCTGCTCATCGGCGCCTCTGGCGCAGATAGTAGTGCCGGCAAGACCTATGTGGTATACGGCTCCAGTATTTTGACTGATAAGAATCTGTCTGAGGCCGATGTCAGCTTCAGCGGCGAGGCCGGGGGGGATCGAGCCGGTCGTAGAGTGGCCGGGGCCGGCGATGTGAACGGCGACGGCTTTG
>JAHJJF010000030.1 GCA_018823135.1 Pseudomonadota bacterium | reverse complement strand
CCTGCAATTGCAAGGGAATCGGCTACGAGGTATTCAATGGCATCAACCGGTTCAATAAAGTCTTGCAGGGCGTGAACAAGACCTTTGGCAGTCCGTTTTTTGAGATTGCAGGCAACGCTTGCGCCGCCCTGGGGATCACCGTCGATGATCAGTACTTTTTTGCCGAGCTTGCTCAGGCTGTACCCTAAATTAAATGCAGTTGTTGTCTTGCCGACTCCACCTTTCTGGCTGGCAATGGTGATAATTCTGGTCATTTATGATAAAATCCTGAGAGTGGCGTGATTGAAAATACTAGGAAATAACTAAACTGGATATTTTCTCCAGGTACAACTTAAAAATTTAGAAAACTGTTATATGCGTACTTTGTGAACAAAATGAGTCTTTCGAAAAGTCTCACAGCTGTCAACAGGGTGCAATAAATTCAGCTGATTAACAGCGCAAGAAATTTTTTAATCCGGTTTTTGGGTGTATTGCGATATTTGCCTTCCTGCGATTATAAAGAAAGTGAGGGAGAAATGATGGATCAGTTGCTCATTCCGAGCTTGTCGATGAGGGAGCCGCTTAATTGAAATTTCAGTATTCTTCCAGCTTTTGTCTGTGGAGTAGCAAACAGTTCGAGATTATGCAGTTTTGAGAGTTTGGATGTTGAAAGAGGAGAATTAATGGTAAGGGTGATGATGCCGGTATTTAATGCGGTGGTATAGTATGTTGTGTCTGCACCGGTCATGACCGCATCAAGCTCGGCTGGGCCGGCAAGAATACCGGTATTCACATAAAAAATACTTATCTGGTTTTCCATATGATGGAGACCCGGGAAAACAAGAGAAGTGACACGTGCTTTTTGAATATAATTAAGATAAGCGGGTATGGCAACCGTTGCGAGAATGCCGATGATGACAACAACGATCATAATCTCAATGAGGGTGAATCCTTTGAATTTTGAGGATTCAGTGAGAGATGAAGGAGAGGATCTTTTCAACAGTAATTCCTTCGCTATTGTTGGAATTCGTTTCATTTAAACGGATTGCAATATTACATAACATTTATTTGATATGTCAATTGAAATGTTTCCGTAGAAAGTTGCTGGAATCTCTGGTTTAATACTTCCGGAGCCGTAATCGGTGTTTGCGGTTCGTAGGAAGATTTAACGGACAGTTCTGAAAAATCATCTCAACTATCTTTTTGTGAAATTTCCTGGGCTGAAGGCATAAAGTGAAAAAAACAAGCACCAGCAGGATCGGCAGTTATTTAATGCCGTTACATATTCATTTGTACTTCTTTATTATCTTTTGCTCTGTGTCTTCTGCCTTTGTGCTTGTAACTCATATTACATGCAAGCTCAAAGCTGACCGCCTTAAGACGGTGGTTTTAACCCTGATTTGAGACTAATAACTTAACGGTTCAAATATCATTTTCATGATTACCCTCGGCTTGGAAAAATTTATCCGGAACCCTCCTGAGAGTGTTCGTAACCGTCGGCTGGCAATTCTAGCCAATCACGCTTCCACGGACCGGAATTTTCAGCATATTGTCGACCTGGTGAATAAGGCCATTCCCGGCAGCGTGAAATGCCTTTTTTCACCCCAGCACGGTTTTTTTTCAGAAAAGCAGGATAATATGATCGAATCGGCCCACGGTATTGATGGACGTTCGAAAATCCCTGTATTCAGCCTTTACAGCAAAGATCGACAGCCTACAGAAGCGATGTTCGATTTATTTGACGTGTTGCTCATCGACCTGGTTGATGTGGGAACCAGGGTTTATACTTTCTGGTCAACAATGATTTATTGCCTGGAAGCAGCAAAGAAGTACGGCAAACATGTGATCGTTCTTGATCGACCTAATCCCGTTGGCGGTGAAATGGTAGAAGGTAATGTGCTTAAAGAAGAATGCGCATCCTTTGTCGGTCTCTATCCCATCCCGATGCGTCATGGCATGACTTTTGGCGAACTTGCAAATCTGGTGAACGATCATTTCCAGATCAACGCATCCCTTGAAATAGTCACCATGACCGGTTGGAAAAGAAGTATGTTGTTCCGTGACACCGGGCTTCCGTGGGTATTCCCGTCTCCAAACATGCCTACACCTGATACCGCCCTGGTATATCCCGGTCAGGTGGTATTGGAAGGGACGAATATTTCCGAGGGCAGAGGGACAACACTTCCCTTTGAACTCTTTGGCGCCCCTTTTATCAAGCACAACGAAATACTGGAACGCCTCAGTGAGACGCCCCTTCCAGGATGCATTTTCCGACCGGTGGTCTTTGAGCCGACCAGCAATAAATGGCAGGGAAAAACATGCTTTGGATTTCAGATTCATCCGACGGATTGCCGCTTATTCCTGCCGTATCGGACGTCCCTTGCATTGCTCCAGGCGGTCATGACTCTTTATCCTGAGGATTTTCAATTAAAAGCCCCTCCCTATGAATATGAATTTGACAGACGGCCTGTTGATCTGATAGTTGGGGATATGCAATTAGCCGAACGTCTCAGGAATGGCGAAGACATCCTTGGACTTGAGGCCGGTTGGCAGGACGAGCTTGTTGCCTTTATGGAGGTTCGTGATCAGTATTTACTCTACACAGATAAACAGGATCAGCGAATACCTTGCCGCTGACTCGAAGTCTTTCACTTTTCTGCAGCGGGGGAGCTTTAATAACAATGTTTAAATTTCCATTCTTGTCACTTAAAAAACAGAATCGTGCCTCCCTTGAAGGCCCGCAGTTCGTCGCTCATGATCAGCATGCACTTGAACGCCGACAATTCCAGACCGTGCTTGAATCCTATCATGCAACCCGGATCGAACAACGGCTGAAAATACTTGATATATTTCTTTCAACCGAACAGCACATCACCTTGAGTGATCTTGAATACATTATCCGGGAAAAGGATCCTGAGCTTCTTGACCGTTCTTTTTTGAAAGAGACCATGGAAATGTTCTGTCAGTTCGGTTTTGCCCGGAAAATGACCTTTGACGGCCAGCACAACCATTATGAACACAAGCATCTGGGCGCCCACCACGATCATTTTATCTGCACCCGTTGCGGATATATCCAGGAATTCGTCAATCAGGGATTAGAACAATTGCAGTTGAAGATAGCCAGGGATTTTCAATTTCATCCGTTGCAGCATAAAATGGAGATTTATGGATTATGTGCAAAATGCATGGAACAGCGGGCAACGACCTTGCCGCTCCTGCTTGCTGCAAATGGTGAGGAAGTGTGCATTGTCGCCTTGGAGGGCGGCAAAGGATTACAGGCCCGGCTTGCCTCAATGGGGCTTACCATCGGCACCAAACTCGAGGTTATCAATAATCATGCCTCCGGGCCGTTTATTGTTGCGGTAAATGAAACACGCCTTGCCCTGGGTGTTGATATGGCGCAAAAGATTCTGGTGACCCATGAATGCAAGCATCCCCGGGTATAGCGCCGTTATTCTGCTTTGAAATCGTTTACTTCTGATCGCTTTCGGGTTGCGGGGTGATGAGAACTCCCATTTTGCTGCCAAGGATACGGACCAGTTCCATGAATTTGTTCGGCATGGGCATGTCACGATCGGTGATGAGGATACCACGCTCTTGAGCCCGGGCAAGCAGAGAAGAATTGTCGGCCCCGGATTGATAATCGCAAAGGATTGCAATCCGGAGAGCATCGGTGAGAGGGATGCACATTTCAGGCATCTCTTTTGGGAGGTTCAGTAATTCCTGTTCAATAATGTCGCGATGTTCCTTTGTAAAGGAAGCCATGGGTTCATTATTGTTCGGCGTGCCGAAAAGCTCGTTGATTATCGCTCCGGCAAGGAGGTTTATCTGGGTGTTTTCTTTGTCGAATCTTGCAGGGAGAGACTCCTGAAGTTTTTTGAAGAAAAGCAATTTTACAATATCAATTGCTTCCCGGATCACGGGAATGAGCTTACTTTCTATTTCCATTTCAGGCCGTCAACTGGTTTGAATCGGTTACTCCGAGGGATTCGTAAATTTTGAGGGTAGCCCTGGCCTTGTTTAATGTATAGAAATGGATGCCGTCAACATTGTTGTCAATCAAGTCGCGGACCTGCTCGGTTGCCCAGTGTATACCGACTTTTTCAACGTATTCGTCGCTTGAGGCCCGTTCCAC
The DNA here is from genome assembly GCA_018823135.1 of Pseudomonadota bacterium. Lineage (NCBI taxonomy): Bacteria > Pseudomonadati > Pseudomonadota > Pseudomonadota bacterium. The sequence continues at coordinate 13,733 of JAHJJF010000030.1, read as the reverse complement.
TGCCTTAAGTAATCTGGCGGGGATTTTTGCGCCGGCTGCCAGTTCCGCCATGCGTATCATGCCGTGCCGTGTGGTAAGTGGCATGATGCCTGCAAGAATCGGCACATTGATTCCGGCAAGTTGGCAACGCTCTTTAAAATCATAGAAATCCCGGTTGTCAAAAAAGAGCTGGGTGACGATATAGTCAGCACCGGCATCAATTTTTGCTTTAAGATATTCTATTTCCTTGAGACGATTCGGGGTTTCCGGATGACCTTCCGGAAAACCTGCAACCCCGATGCCCATTTTGGGGAAATTCTTCTTGATAAAGGCAACCAGATCGGTTGCATATTCAAATCCGTTAAGGGTGGGCTTCCATTCCTTCTGACCCTTGGGCGGATCGCCTCTGAGTGCCAGAATGTTTTGAACGCCGCTTTTGTCATAGTTTTCAAGAATTGATTTGATTTCGTCTTTTGTTGAACCAACGCAGGTGAGATGCGATACCACGGTAAGATTGGTTTGCTGCTGGATGCGGACAATGAGTTTATGGGTCCGGTCTCGGGTGGAACCACCGGCGCCGTAGGTGACGCTGACGCAAGCAGGCTTGAGCGGCATCAGGTCGGCAATAGTTTTAAAGAGATTGTCCCAATCTTCATCGGCTTTGGGTGGAAAAAATTCAAAACCAAAAGAGATTCTATTCTCTTTCAGAATATCTTTTACGAGCATAATGGTACCTGTTTGTAAATTGTTAATCGAAGATGGGCAACCATACAGATTTGCTGGTTAATAATCAAGTAATAGATGAATAATATCGATATGAGAGGTGGGTTTTTATGCATTAGCGTTAATTTTTCCTCTTGCAGACGATAACGGATAAAGGTTGCTGAGGGGAATTACCTGACGATCTCGTCAGGGTTTAATGGGATCAAGCAGGTCTGGGCTTTTGGTTTCCGGAAGAATGGGCTTGAGAATATAATAGGGGAGTTTCAACACATCGGCCACCATATTGATCAAGCCGATTCCCACAGAGGCAGGGTCGAGCACGGTAATACTTGGGTCCTCAAGGTCCCCTCTGATTGCAACCGGGATCGTGAATAATGTCTCATTCTCCCCGCCGATCACCCATTTGAGTATGGGCACGGTTGTCACAATCGCATCAATTGTTTTAAACGGCGCGATGAGAATGGTGAAATCTGCCTGCATGGTGGCAAGGTCCATGTTGCCCCGCGCGAAGAGATTCAGCCCTTCCCCTTTTATTACCGCTTTTTCGATAACCAGCTTGTTATCATTAATACTGGTTTTGATATCAAGGGTCTTGAAACGCAGCCCGGAGGTGGTTTTATCAGAATGCTGCTCTGTGAAAAAGTCGGTCAGGTTCACGACCTTGAAGATTTTAGAAAGAAGAGCGAGGCGCATAATGACTCCATCGGTTGCATGAATTTCAATTGCGCCGGTATTCCACTTTTCTTTGTCGCCAATCAATTTTGATCTGATTTGCATTGGGCCTTTTATTACTTTTTCGCCAAAACCGAGACATTGAAGGACATTTTCCAGGTCCAGGGGCAGGGCGGTATCGTTTTCAAAGGACACAACTTTTTCAGTTTTTTCCGGATACATCGCCCAGAAACTTTTCATGGTAATGCCGCAGATGTCCGACCTGGAAATTTCAACTGTTGTGAACCCGGGCGAAAGTGAAATCTTCGCGGCAAGAGAATTCCAGGTGTAGGTTTTTTCCTGGTTCTTTCGGTCTGTTGTCTGATAATGAAAAGATTTTGCAGAAGCATTTATTGTTCCTGAAACATCAAATTCCGGGGTGTCATTATTTTCAGTTTTTATATTTTTGGTAATCGTCTTGTGGAGGATTTCCAATGTATTCCAGCTGATGTTGGGGGATGAGGCGTCTAGTTTTACATCAAGACCATTTATTTTTTCATCGATCAGACCTTTGGCGGATAAACTTTCATTGCCGGATGAAATTTGTATTTCCTTGATTTCCATTAAGCCCTGTTTGCCGGAGATATCTATACGGTTTAAGATAACGGGATCTAAAGAGATATTAAAAAGTTTTGTTACTTCAGTTGCATTGGCAAAACCCTCAAAAACAGGACCTATTTTGGTTTTTCCGGGGATAAGTAACCGGAATTGACCCGTGATATTGCCTTTAATCAAGTTGTTTTCAGCAAGCAGTGAAGAAACCGTGTCACTTGATATCGCGCCATCCCAGTTAATCAGCCGGGATTGATCGGGATTTTCCGGGATATGCCCATAGAGATTGCCTTTTTTGCCTTTTCCCATAAAAGTGATATTTCTTAACAGGACGCCGTCGCGAGTATTCTCGATATCAAGAGTTACGCGAGGAGATTTTTTTGCGCCGATATCAGCTATAACCGTGCCTGCAATCCGGGTAATGTCATTGTCCCATAGAAGATCGAAATCTTTTAAGGTAACCGGAATTTTCGGGAAAAAGTCATTAGGAATCCATTTGTTGGATTGAATCCATTGCGCAGATTTCTGGGTGATTGTTCCGGTGAAGGTTGCACGGCCTGTCCAATCTCTGAAATAATTGTGTCGGAAAATTCCTGATATATCAATTGGGTCGCCCATGATGGTCGATGTGCTTTGTGGAAGACGTATCTGGTCATTTGAAAAAAATACCCGGGCTTTTTGGGTTGAAACTGTATCAGGCAGGAGAGGTGACAACCAGGTAAGACCATCTGTAGACAGTTCAAGATTATAGCGCCAATTTTCCGGTTTTTCAGCGTTACCGTTAATCGTTGCATTGGCAACATAAAGTGTTCCATCTGCTTTTGTAATGACCTGTGAAACCATTTCCGGCACAAGAGTTTGCTGGTTGATAAGCCATTCAGCTTTGGATCTGGAAGATTTATTGCCGGAAAATCCTGTGAGTTCGGTGTACAGAGCGGCGGCGTCAAAAAATCCGCTAAGACTTTCCAGCCGCAGTTCCACTGTTTTATCCCAGGCAACCGAGCCAGTGCTTTCAGCAATCTGATGAGGGCCGGCTTTGGCTTTAATTTTTTTCCATATTACTTTGTCTGGAAGGATCTCGAGTATCCCATCGGTCAGCCAAAGAGGTTGTGATAAACGGGCATATTCTGCCTTGGCATCCATTTGATCGACCTTGACTGTGACCTTGATATCCTTGAGTGAGTCGCCCAGATTGAGATTCCCTTTAGCTCTCCCATGGACTTTGCTGAATTTAGCAAGTTCGGATTTGAATATTTCGTCGTACACCAATCCGTTGAGAACCGCCGGCAGCATTTCAAGGTCTGCATCAATATCCAGGTTCAGACGAAAATCGTGGTTGTCTTCCTTGAGTCCCAGATGAAGAAAGCAATTCGAACCTTTGCTGTTTCCAAGGGTGCCGTTGAGCGCTGAACCGTTGAGATTGCCGTTCAGTATGGTGATGGGGCCCTGTGCATTGGTTATGATCAGGTCGGTCTGAGGGATATGGATTGTTGAAGTCTCAACATCAACAGCCAGTTTCATCGGATCGAAGAAATTAAAATCATCAACAGTGCCGAAAAACTGATAGTGGGCGTTTTTAGCTTTCCCGGCCCTGACAATGTCGCAGACGATCTTTGCGATATGGTTATCACCGAAAAGTGCAAGTACCGTTTCGCGGATACCGGTGGCATCAAGGTCAGCGCCTTTTAAATCGATATCCCAGAAAAGCTCTGATTTTTTTTCTGAGTCGGGGCTTGCTGCAGTTTTTTCACTTCGTTCAATTTTTCCGGTAAGAGACAGTTGCGGATTGATCAGTCTTAGTTTGTTGATTGCCACCAGGAAATTACTGCTGTTTTTTGTGAATGAAATATCGCCGGAACCACAGTCGAGTACGGATTTTTTTTGATTTTTATCGATAAGAAAACAAGGGAATGACCCGTTGATATTTGCAGTAATCTGATCAAGGCCTTTTCCTTCAATTCTGCCAGTGAATGCCATCATTGTGTTTGCAACGGTGATCGTATCTTTCTCAATGGGCTGAAGAAATTTTTCAGGATTGAATCTGTCTGTGGTCAGTTCTGCAACGTACTTGCCGTTGTCTAAAAGGTAAAAGCCCTTGAGTTTCAGACTGTTGCAGAAGGGCGTTTGGCCTTGTGCTTGAAATTCCACCTTTTTCTCGCGGAGTTTGATCCTGCCGTTTATTCTCGAAAAGGCAACGAATTGTTTGCGGATATAATCTGGAAGGAGCGAATCGTCCGGACTGAATGAGCCGTTTTCAATGGTAATCGTGGTTTTAGGAAAAGTAACCGGTCCGGCGGATTCGGCATCAATTGATTTAATCTGCAGGTTTGGACTGACAATGTGAATTCTCGCGATATTTTTTTCTTTTCGGAAAGTGGATTTCCAGTCCGGAAATAATCTGGCTTCGGCAATTTTTATGTGAAATCGGAGCATGTCCAGAGATACATCTTCTACAACCAGATTTGGAATCGGAAACCATTTCCAGCGGATATCGCCTGAAGTGAGTTCCGCCCCTTTCAGGTCCTGGTTGATGCGTTTAATTATGGTTTCCTGGACCTTTTCGAGATTCAGGAGCATGGGCGCAACTAAAATCAATGCTAGTGTCCAGCAGAGCAGAAACGCTGCTATTTTAAATATCCGTTTCAGTGTCATACAGCGCAAGTTTTCCCAGAGATATTATAGCAAAAACCAGTAGAGGAATAATCATACTAGTAACAAAACTTAAGAAGTGGTGACAATAATAATATTCAAAGAAGTATACATCATTTTTTATGAAGCATTGCTGGTTTTACAATCTTGTCGGACAGAAATTAAAAGGAATGAAATATTGGACAGCCCTGGCAGGTTCATAGGTAATTCGGCAATTAGTCGGTAAGCAAGGCCTGGGAATAATATGATTCACGGGCCATATCGCCACTAAACGAGTAGATCGTCTTCTTCTGTTTTATGTTTCCGTTTGAGCTTTTCAGGTTTCCAGGCTGAAAATGAAATGGCAAGTGCAACCACGAAGCAGATCAGCAGCCAGCCGATTCCGTAGAGAATTAACTGATCAGTGGGATATCCTTCATAATTGGTTTCAAGATCAGCTTTCATGGAAATAAAGAGAAGGACGAAAAGCACCACCGGGATAGTATATTTGATGAAAATATCCCATAAGACAGGCATTTTTGTGCTGTGGATATTGATGTGTTTCCTTAGAACCGTTGCTTTCAATATCCAGCCGATAACCAGGCATTCCATCAGGCCTCCGAAGATCAGGCCGTAATTGGTTATGAAGTGATCTGCTATATCAAGAACGTATAACCCGCCACGGGTGGTAAAGATGATACTGCCGAAAAAGCCGGCAAGACACAGTAGCGTCGCCACTTTTTTTCGTGACCAGTCGAATTTGTCGGTGATGGAACAGGTGAAAGCCTCAATCAGCGAAACCCCTGAGGTGATACCGGCAATGACCAGCATGAGAAAGAACATCGCTCCGAAAAGCCCGTTCATGCTGGGAAGAAGCGAAATTGCCTGGGGGTATACCACAAAAGCCAGTTGCGGGCCGCCCTTGATTGCATCTTCAAAAGGCACCCCTTGGTTTTTGGCCATGAAGCCCACTATTCCAAATACTGCAAGACCTGCAAACAGGGAATAAGAGCAATTAACTACACAGGTTATCAGGGCATTCTTGGAGATATTGGTCTTTTTGGGAAGATAACTGGCATAGGTAATCATAATACCGAAGCCCAGAGACAGGGTAAAGAAAATTTGACCGAAGGCCGCGGCCCATACTTTGCCTGCGGCTTTGCGGATCGAGGGATCACCGGATAAAAAGTTTATTTTGGACCAGTCGGCGTGCAGATAATGGTTGAATATCGCATCTGCGGCTCCGTCAAGAAATACCGTCCAGACAACGATGATGATTGTCAGCAAAAAAAGGACCGGCATGAAAATCATGCTGGCTTTTTCAATACCGTGGTGGATTTCCCTGAAACAGATCAGCCAGCAGATAACCCAGACTGACATGGTTGAAAAAAGAATGGGAATCCGGACGCCGCCGAGCTGGGATGCGGAATCAGAAAGCTGCAGGAAATCCTTGAAAAAGAAGGTCTGGGGGGCTGCGCCCCAGGACAGGGTGAAAGAATAAAGGAAATAATTGACGCACCAGCCGATAACCACTGAATAATACAGCATGATTCCAAACATGGCGACCACCGGCATCAACCAGCCGAGCCATTCGAAGCGGCTGTCAATTCTGGCCAGGGCAAGTGGAGAGGAACCTTTTTCCCGGTGTCCGATGCCGTACTCAAGGATCATAATCGGTAAACCTGCAACACAAAGGGCGACCAGGTAAGGTATAAGAAAAGCGCCGCCGCCGTGTTCATGAGCCATGTAGCTGAATCGCCAGACGTTGCCGAGGCCGATGGCAGAACCGATGGATGCGAGCAGAAAGCCGATATTTGATTTCCAACTGCTTCTCATTTCAGACATAGATTAACCCTCTGCCTTTTATAAATTACAGGAAAATGTATTATGAATTTTAGCATACCTTGATGAAATGACAAGCTTGTTGATTGGCATGATGGAGTGCTTTATATATTCTATTGCGGATTTTGGGTGAAGATTATTTTGAATGGGTATAAGATTAATCAAAAAAGCACCATGACTTCCAGTGTGCCGGTCTCCTCGATAAGCAAGTGCCACGAGACTTCTAAAAGCTACGGAACCGATCCTTATACCGTTTCAAACGTATTGGGGCGATAATTCAGTATGGGATTTTCCACGAACTAATCTTTTTTATAACTCAAAAAAATACATCTGATTCAATAAAACAATTATGAAAAAAATAAAGGCAGGCGTAATCGGGGTCGGATATCTCGGAAAATTTCATGCTGAAAAATATGCAGCAATGACTGACGTTGACCTGGTTGGCGTAGCTGATCCTGATGAGAAAGCCGGCAGAGTGGTGGCTCAGAAATGCCTCACGGATCATTTTGCAGATTATATGGAGTTGCTTGATCGGGTAGATGCGGTGAGTGTTGTAGTTCCGACAACTCTGCATTATAAAGTGACGAAAGCCTGCCTTGACAAAGGTGTTGATGTTCTCCTGGAAAAGCCCATGACCAACACCCTTGAGGAAGCCGATGAGTTAATCAATCTTGCCCAGCGAAAGAAGCTGATATTGCAGGTGGGACATCTCGAGCGTTTTAATCCGGCAATCCTCGCCATGGAAGAACATCTCACCACACCGATGTTCATCGAGTCCCACCGGATTCATCAGTTCAAGGGACGCGGCATTGATGTGGACGTGGTGCTGGACCTGATGATTCATGATATTGATATTATTCTGAGCATTGTCGATTCACCCCTTAAAACAATTCATACCGTTGGCATTCCGGTTGTAACACCTACTACTGACATTGCCAATGCCCGCCTGATATTTGAAAACGGCTGTACGGCTAATGTGACGGTGAGCAGAATTTCTCATGACAATATCAGGCGGATCCGGGTGTTTCAGCCGAGATCCTTTGTTTCAGTTGATTATGCACATAAAGAAATCACTGTGATAAAACTTGCTGCTCAACCCGATGAAAATGGTATGCCAAAAGAGGAAATTATCAAATCCTGTTTTATTGAAAAGGATGCGTTGGCCACTGAGCTCGCTGATTTTATGACCAATGTAAGAAATCGCTCCACGCCAAGAGTTTCAGGCAAAGAAGGGAAAAGAGCTCTGGCAGTTGCCTTGGAAATTATGAAACAGATCAAAGAACATGCGGAGAAACATCGGCATTTTTTTGTTTGAATCGGATGAATATCAGCTCTTTGCTCTGCTGCGAATCCCGATTCAAACATTTTTAGGCCATTTATCGCCCGTTTAATTAGACCCTATTGAAGACTGCGAGACCATATAACAGACGATCTTCTTATAAGCCGATGATTGCTGCGCGTCCTGCCGAAATTCTATTTGTATCGATTGCTTTATTCCCATGGATATTCTGAAATGCAACAAACCAAAATAATGATCGTCGCCGGTGAAGCCTCCGGTGATATTCACGGTGCCCATCTCATACAAGCGCTCAAGGAGCTCCGCCCGGATCTGGCCGTTTTCGGAATGGGAGGAAAGTATCTTGAGGCAGAGGGTGTTGAGATGTTGTGTGATGCCTCGAAACTTGCTGTTGTGGGTATTTTTGAGGTCCTGGGTCATCTCAGTGAAATTCGTAGCGCTATGCAATCTCTGGAAAAAAGACTCCGCGAAGACCCTCCGCAGATCCTGATTCTGATTGATTATCCGGACTTCAATCTCATGCTGGCCAAGAAAGCAAAGGCCTATGGGATTCCTGTTTTTTATTATATCAGCCCTCAGGTATGGGCCTGGCGAGCCGGCAGGGTAAAGAAAATCAGCAGGCTTGTAGACAAAATGGCTGTCATTCTGCCGTTTGAAAAAGATTTTTATAAGGCCCGCGGTATGGATGTGGATTTTGTCGGTCATCCGCTGATGGATTCCGTTAAGCTTACCATGTCCAGAGAGGAATTTTGTGCAAAAAATAATATTATGCCGGATGCAACGATTATCGGCATACTGCCCGGTAGCAGAAGGAAAGAGATTTCCTCAATGCTGCCTGTTTTTCTCGAATCCGCAAAGATGCTCAGCGAAAAACGAAAAGATATTGTATTTCTCCTGCCTCTTGCGCCAACGTTGACAATGGAAGACCTGGAAGCAAATGGCCTTTCAAAATGGGATATCGATATAAGGGTAATTTCTGGTGATCGTTATGAATTAATGGCGAGTTGTGACGCGGTAGTCGCAGCGTCAGGAACAGTTACCCTTGAACTTGCTATACTGAATACGCCGATGGTCGTTGCATATTTTGTTTCCCCGATAACCTATTTTTTGGGCAGAAGATTCATTACGGTTAAGTATGCTTCACTGGTGAATCTGGTTATGGACAGTAAGATCGTTCCGGAATTTCTCCAGGATGACGCTGTACCTGAGAAAATCTGTAACGGGGTCTGGAAAATTATCAGTGATGACAAATACCGGACTCGGATGAAGCAGTTTTTTTTAGACGTAAAAGATCGGTTGGGCGGCCCGGGCGCTTCCATGAGAGCTGCACAATTAATTCTCCGCATGATTGCTTAATGGACCCGGGGAACCGGATAATTGCCCATTGATAAATTGATCAGCAGGCGACTATTGTATGGTGACCGAAAAATCCTAATTCTGTCAGGTTTCGGTGTTAGACCTGAGCTGGAAAATGGCAATTATCTGTATGATTTATTTATTTTTTTCTTGTTAATTACTTGATGTTATCCTATTCTGTATGAAATGTGTACAGCAAGAAAATGAAGTAAAACTTCAAGTCTCTTATGTATAAATTCATCGCATGTAAAGTGATGAATCATTGATTCTTTATTGAACAATACAATCAAAAGAGGAATGCAATGAGGAAATCGAGGAAATACCTTAAGTTTTGTCTATCTGCTGTTCTTCTTTTTTCAATTCTGTTTGGCGGAACCATCGTCCTGGGTGAGGAACAGGCACAGGAAACACCCATGACCATGGAAGAGGAGTTCCTTCTGTCCGCATCGGCTGATGCGTTGAGGAGTTTTATTGAAAAATACAAAGCAGGAGAACTTTCGTTCCTTGCTGTGCAGAAATTAGCTCAGCCCTATCTTGAAAATCGTGATTGGGATGGCGCCATTAATATTTATCGGGAGTATAAAAAGAATTTCCCCAAAATGTCCCGAAGTTTTAATCAGATTATTTCGTTGCTCGAAGCTCCGGAAGAAGAGTTGGTGGTAAAAAATCTCGGCCCGAAGATCAACTCCGAAAGGGATGATTTTCATCCGGTAATCTCAGCAGACGGCAAGAAAATGTATTTTGCCAGAAACGAAGGCCTGTATCAAGGGGGAGAGGATGTTTTTGTCTCGCTATTTGATGGAGAACAATGGACTGAACCGATTAATTTTGAGAAACCCGTTTCAACCCGGAGGCATGAAACACCGTTAAGCATATCCGCAGACGGCAATCTCCTTCTGCTCTATGGAAATTATCCCGGATCCTTTGGCAAAGGCGATATCTTTTACTGTGAAAAAAATGGCGGCTGCTGGGGTGAACCACAACATTATCCCGCACCGATCAATTCCGAATATTTTGACGGCAACGCTCATCTTTCCGCAGATGGGCAGGCGATTTTATTCACTTCTACCAGACCTGGAGGAGAGGGGGATTTCCATCCCAAAGGTGAATTTTTCCATGGTGGTTTTTTTGGTAATTCGGATATTTATGTTTATGCTAAAAATGAACAGGGAAACCTTGAAGCCATTAATCTCGGCAAAACTATCAACACACCATACAGTGAGTATTCGCCTTTTCTGCACCCTGACGGCAAAACTCTTTATTTCAGTTCCAATGGCCATGACGGGCTTGGAGGCCTTGACGTGTTTAAGTCAACAAGGCTCAGCACAAGTTCATGGACCAAATGGAGTCAACCGGTCAATCTTGGAAAGGAAATAAACGGTCCTGGAAATGATTGGGGTTATCAAGTCACTACCGACGGACAGTTGTCTTATTTCTCCGTTTCAGGAAGAGCCGACGGCTATGGCGGTAATGATATTTATTCAATCGGCCTGCCTGAAGAAGTAAAACCCGATCCTGTTACAACAATTGCGGGAATTGTTTCTGATCCGAACGGAACCCCCCTTGCCGTTGATATTAAATGGAATGATCTGACATTAAAGCAGGAAGCCGGCAAGGCACGCAGTGATTCTCAAACCGGCCAGTATTTCATAGTTCTTCCGGCTGGGCATCTCTACAGTTATTATGCGATAAAAGAGGATTATGTGGGGGAATCTTCTGAAATAGATCTTGTTGGTAAGGAAACATTTACCGAATACACCAACAATATAACCATGTATCCGATTATCCAACTCGTTGAGGAAGAGATAAAAATTCAAGTCAATAATATCTTTTTTGAATTTAATAAATGGGATCTTAAAGAAGAGTCGTTCCTTGAACTTGATCGGTGGGTTGATTTCATGATGAAAAAAACTGATATAAGCATTCAAGTTCAGGGGCATACAGATAGCAAAGGTTCTGATGGCTATAACCAGAAACTTTCAGAAAAACGTGCCGGATCAGTGGCAAAATATCTGACCGATAAAGGTGTCGATAAGAGCAAAATAACAATTAAGGGTTTTGGCGAATCCATGCCTGTGGCCTCGAATGAAACCGATGAAGGTAGAAGCCAGAACCGTAGGGTTGAGATCCAGTTTGGCGAAGCCTCGGTTGTTACGGTTAACTAACTCGTTTCTTGTGTGAAAATTTTAAAGCCCGTTTGCAGACCTGATGCAATCGGGCTTTTTTTATGGCGAAAAGGGAATTGGTTTCTGTAAAGTCGATTAAATGCCCTTCATTTGTCCTGCTGCGTAGCCATTTGTCTGATGGCCTCATACAACACGATTCCTGCAGCCATTGCCAGATTGAGGCTTCGAATTTTTCCGGCGTTTTTCATGGGTATGGTGAAACAACTGTCATTGTAATACTCAAGGATGTGTTGCGGGAGACCTTTTGTTTCTTTGCCGAAAATAAGAAAATCCCCAGGCTTGAACTTGCAGTCCGTGTAAGGTATGGAGACCTTTTTAGACAGAAAATAAAAATTTTCCTGGTTGTTTCGAGCCAGGAATTCATTAAAATCATTCCAGTAAATGATCTCTACGTATTTCCAGTAATCAAGTCCGGCTCGTTTTAAGTGTTTGTCATCGGTGCTGAAACCCAAAGGTTTTACAAGGTGAAGGATGGATCCTGTTGCTCCGCAAAGCCTGGCAATGCTGCCGGTATTCGGTGGGATTTCAGGTTCAACCAATACAATGTTAAAAGGGATTTGTTCTGACATTGTTGTTTGTATTTTTCTTAAAGAAAGCGTTATAAGCGGATTTTATTTAAGAAAAATATCAGGTTACATAAGGCTGACAGGATTTTTCTTGGAAGTGTAAACAATCTCTCTTACATCAACAATTCTCGTGTCAAAAGGAACTGCGTCAAGATACTGTGCAATTCTGCTCTGCAGGGATATCAAGTTTGCGAGGTCATTCCCTTGTAGTGTTGATTTGGGTTTGAATTTAATCCCAAAGGGATTTTTAAATACACCGTTTTCTTGAATCCGATAGTCAAGATGCGGACCGGTGGCAAGACCCGTGGAACCTACATAACCTATAACTTGTTTTTGCTTGACCCGTTGCCCAGCCTTAACTTCTTTATTAAAACTTGAAAGATGACCATAATGGGTCTGATATCCATTCCCGTGAGTCAGGATTATCTGTTTGCCGAAACCACCGTTAATGCCTTTGAATTTCACTCGCCCATCAGCCGCAGCAATAATCGGTGTTCCGTGAGGTGCTGCAAGGTCAACTCCTAGATGAGGCACGATTTTTCCAAGGATCGGATGCATGCGTTGAAAGGAGAATCGGGATGAAACTCTGCCGAATGGCACTGGCGAGCGGATAAAGTAAGTGCCGAGTTCATTGCCGTCTTGGTCAAAGTACGCCCCTTGTACCTTGTCGGATTCATAATAATAACCTTCCAGAGTTTCCTTATGGTCGAATCGTTCATATTTCGCATAAAGGATATTCCCGTAGCCGAGAAATTCTCCTTCCTTGTAATATTTTTCAATTAAGGCCGTGAACGTATCGCCCTTTCGGGTCTCGGTGTTAAAATCAATTTTTGATGAGAAGATGTCCGCAAAGGAATAAATCAGTTTTGGGGATTCACCTAATGCGAGAAAGGATTCAAAAAGCGAGGTTTCGATGGAACCGGAGAGATATTCTGTGAAACGGTCTAAGTAAACGGTCGTTTTTTTGGCCACATATTCATCTTCTGATCTTTCGAGAATATATGTGTCAATGGGACTCGATTGGAAAACACATCGAACAAGTTGTTTGTCGTCATCAAGGTAAACTGTGTATGTGTTACCGGGATATAATTGTTTAAAATCGATGGTGTTACGAAATCCCTCAATAATTATGTTTTTAATCTCCGCGCTGATATTGTGGCGTGTAAAAGAGGTGCTTAGGGAATCCCCGGGCTTTAATTCACCGGAGATTTCAGTATAGCTAGACAGAAACTCTTCTGTTGTTTTTTTTATGTGATTTATGATTTGTTCGTCGGCTGAATTGGTGCTGGTTTTGGGTTGGGTAATTGAAGCAATGGCATGTCCGGAGGGCACTGAATCATGAGGGGCTATTCTGGTTATCAATACAGAAAGAACTATGCAAAAAAACACACTGATGGTGATAAAATGAATAGTTTTGAAGAAGTGTTTGAGGGCTTTCATTGGAAGATTTTTTTCATTTAATGAATTTTGAAAAATAATAAAGATTTTATTAACAAAATCTTAAGGTTATTGCAATGTTTTTATCGAAAGCCAAATCGCCGGATCAATTCTTGATGAATTTTGGTATTAAATAATTAATTGCTTGAAAAATGATTTCATCGTAGCGGTCTCTTGAGACTTATCATGTCGTAAAATATAGCAAAGTTTATGCCATATTGGTTTATTAGTTTTCAACTAACTGATATTATGTGCTTTGTTTGATTTTTCATGGGGAACTATTTCTAACTATTTTAAGAGTATTAAGCGCTTTGAGATTAAATAATTTTATAACTTGTTAATTTATCGTTAAAATATTTAATTTAGTTATGATTGAAAGTAATGGCAGTGATTATGTAACTTCAAAAAAAGTTAATATAGTGGTAAATTTTAAAATTTTAACATATATAATTTTTT
>JAHJJF010000029.1 GCA_018823135.1 Pseudomonadota bacterium | reverse complement strand
TCCTGGTGCTCAGCCGTTTGATCCCATTGATCGGGAATATCCCCTGACCCATGGGGGAGGTCCTGATGTTCAGCGGGAGGCACTGGAATCAAGAACCGAGGATCTCCTTGATCAGCAGGCCCTTCCTGATATGCCCAGTACACCTTAAGTAGGTTGAAGGGGCAAAGGGACAAAGGCCACAGACAGACGGAGACATCGAAATTTGTAACAACAACTACGATGGCACAACAGTTCAAACCTGATAAAAATTAAACAATCAGCATAGGGTTTACTTTGTTGTTTTTACTCTGTGCCTTCTGCCTTTGTGCCTCTGTGTCGGAGTCTTTATTTTTTCGGCAATTTGATTTTCTTATCTTCATTGAGGTCTTTGTTTTCTTTATAAAGGAGGATAATTCTTCCAATGGTCTGGGCAACGGATGCGCCGGTTTTCTCGGCAAGGAGCGGTCCGACCTCTTTTCTGTCCAGCGGACAGTTTTCCTGGACTTTCACTTTGATCAATTCGTGGGCGAGAAGCACCTGTCCTGTTGAATCGATGAGGTTTTTTGAAATCCCTTCCTTGCCGATATGGACCAAGGGCGAGAGATGGTGGCCGAGACCCCGAAGGAATCTTGCCTGATTGCCGGTGAGTAGTATTGGTTTTGTTTTAGCCATGTTATCTTTTTATTCCTGTATTGTTAATTTCATCTACCTGTATTGTATACTCTTGAGCCATTAAGAAAATAATGTTGAAAGAATCTCATAGCCGCCGATATAGGTTCCGATCATACTTCCGAAGCCCGGCAGCAGAAAGGCGAGAAAGACCCGCAAGACCTTGTTTTTCCACCAGCCGCTGAAGGTCCCCATGTCTTCGAGCACAACTTCGAATTCGCGGACAAGAGGCGGACAGACCATGACCTGAACAAAGGCGGTTACATAACCTGCGCCGATTACCGGGGTAAGGCTTGTGATCGGCGCTGCGGCAAAGGCTGAAAGAATAGTGATCGGGTGGGCCAGAGCGAGCATTGCACCGATGGATGAAGGAATGCCGTTGGCAAGTATCCAGTAAATCAGGTTATCCCCGGCAACTGCGCCGCCTTTGCGGAATGCAATCATTCCAAGGGAAGCGAGGATGATCGCCGGAATTGTCCAGCCGATTGTTTTCCAGATCGGTGAAACCGGCGGGATTGTGTTGATTTCCTCCATCTGGTTGCGCCGGTCTTCGGTAAAGGCCTTTTTAATGCCTTCCACATGCCCTGCACCGACAACCGCGACTACCTTGTTGCCGGTAGATTCCTTGACCTTTTCGGCAAGAAACGTGTCCCGTTCGTCAATAAGCACCCTTTTTAACTCCGGCAACGCCTGGCCGAGTTCCGCCATCAGTTCGGAAAGCATGTCGGTTTCTTTGAGCTCGGTGAGTTTTTCTTCGGTGATCGCGGTGCTGTCGAAGAGGCTGGCGAACAAGGTTGCCAGAAGATAGGATTTTTTGAAAAACGATGTTGCATGCCAGGCGCGGCGCATGGTCACCCGGACATCCCGGTCGGCAAGGGAAATGGGGATATTGTTTTCTTCCGCCGCCTTGGCGGCCTCCAGCAGTTCGGTGCCGGGTTTCACGCCCAGCTGGTCGCCGAGTTTTTTCTGGTATGACGCCAGGACAAGGTTTGCCAGCAGATGACTCAACTGCTTTTTAACGATTATTTCCTTGAGATTGAGATTCTCCCATCGCTGTTTTTTAGTCAGCGCCTCATAACGTTTTTCGTCAAGTTCGATACAGACCTGGTCCGGCATTTCCTTCTCAATGACCTCGCGGACAAGATCAACGGAATGTCGGGATATATGGGCGGTGCCGATCAGGATAATTTTTCGGCCGTTATGGTCGATAAAGTGGACGTCCGAAGAATATGTCCCGGTTGTTTCAACAGGTTTTTGTTCGTTCATATTATTTAGATTCAGCTGTGTCAGACATTGATAATGGTTAATATGATTTTTTCTTTGCTTGCCGTTATGCCCTGCGGGGTGCGACAGAAAAAAGAATCCGCCGTGTGGCTTGTGACCACATTGCGAACAGAAAGGGCCGCCGGATGGATATTCGCGTTTCGTTTCTTGCCTGTAGGGTGCCTTGAATTTGTGTCGCGGTATAGTCATTCTGTCAGGGACTCTTTAATACACGTTTTTGCGTAATAATACAAATTAAAGATTATTCTGATTCCCCCTCAATTCCAGCGGACCGAGCTTTCGCTCCTGGGTTCTGGACATCGCGCATTTCGAGTCTTTCACCAGCCGAACCCGGAGAAATGCGCTGTCAGCTATATTCGGCTCAGAGGGGAATTTGAAGGTGATCAGGAAGATTATTCCATGAAAAGAATAAGTATGAAGAAATTATGAAAGAGTCCCATCTGTTGAAAAAAAAGAATTCCCGGATGTTGCCTGACGATTATTGTCTTTTTTCTGTAACCATGGTAACAAAGCTGCTGAAAATTAGGGCAATACGTTCGAGTCTGGTTGTAAGTCTTCTTTCAAGCAGTAAGGTGACCCCATGTCCATCGATGAATATTTAACTGATTGTCAGTTTTCCGAGTATCATGAAATTGAGATACAGCGCTCGCCTGAAATTGTTTTTCCCATTATAAAAACAGTCAAATTCACCAAATCAAAGATCATAAATTTTCTCTTTATAATTCGTGGATTACCGAGGGGTATGCAGAGTCTTAAGGGGTTTATGGACAATGGTTTTATTTTGCTTGATGTAAAAAAAAATGAAGGACTTGTCCTTGGGTTTCTCTTCGGGAGAAAAGGGATTAAAATTGTTTCGCCTGATGCATTTAAACAATTCAATGCCAAAGGCTACATTAAATGTGTCTGGAATTTTAAATTGTCCGGCCGGCAAGATGCAACCCTGCTTTCCACCGAGACCAGGGTCTTTTGTACCTGTAAAGCGTCAAAGTTCTTTTTTTCCATCTATTGGTTTTTTATCGCGTATTTCAGCGGACTCACCCGGGTGATTATCTTAAAGTTGATAAAACAGGAAGCGGAAGCTGCTTCATGAGATGCAACTATTCCGACAGGCTCCTATTACCTCAAAAACAACAAAAATCTCCGAACCGTGATTGTTCAGCTGTACCTCGAGATCAGGATTCTTTTGAATACAGATAACGTTTGATTTTGTGGGTTGCGGTTTTGACAAAAGGCTCCCGGCGTTCGATGCATTTTGATATCCGGGAGTAAAGGGGCAGCTGAGCATTTGTTTCTTTCTGGATTTTGTCAAGCAGGCCACCGATGTATTCCAGTTGTGCCGCCTGACTTTGATCACCGGTTTCAAGGCTGATGAGATCATAATCCAGGTAGATGATTGCTTCGAGTCTGCCGTTGTTGTCAATCACCAGGGATTCGGCAACATGATAGTTGGCGTTGATCTTGTCCTCGATTGTTTCAGGGTAAATATTTTCGCCGTGGGCAAGGACAATGACACTTTTTGAGCGGCCGGTGATAAACAGATTGTTTCTGTCATCAAGGTAACCGAGGTCACCGGTGGAAAGCCAGCCGTCGGCATCAATGGTCTGCGCGGTGAGTTCGGGGTTCTTGTAATACCCCTGCATGATGTTCGGGCCGCGGGCAAGTATTTCTCCTGTGCCGGTCCGGGGATCCGGGTCGTTAATGCGGATTTCCACTCCCGGGATGGGTTTTCCTGACGATCCCACGGCAATTGTCGGATCTCTGAACGGGCCGCCTGAAAGAAGCGGCGCAGTCTCAGTGAGGCCGTATCCCACCAGATAGGGGAACCCTGATTTGTAAAAGAAGATCTCTATCTCCTTGATCATCGGCGCCCCGCCGATGGCGGCAAGCTGGAGCCGTCCCCCGAAAAAATCAAGCAATTTACGGCCGATGGCTTTCAGGATGATATTGCGGACGCCGGGGATCATTACACAGTAATTTAACAACTTGTTGTTGTTGATGGTGGCGGCTACCCGTTTTTTATAGATTTTTTCCATTATCACCGGCACCACACAGATGACGTCCGGTTTTTCCTTCTGGCAGATTTTATGAAGTATGGTTGGTGTCGGCGGTTTTCCGGTATAGACGATCCTTGCGCCGGTCATCAGCGGCAGCAGAAAGCCTATGCTGAATTCATAGGTGTGCGACATGGGCAACATTGAAAGAAAGGTCCAGTCTTTTCTGATTGCAATAAGCCGGCTTGCTGAATTTGTGCATGCCATGAAATTGCTGTGGGTGAGAACCACCGCTTTGGAATGGCCGGATGTGCCGGAAGTGTAGATAATCGACGCCGGATCTTCACTGGTGACTGCGCGGTCCGGAAGAACAGCGTCTTTGCCGTCCTGGATACATTGCCTGAAGGTCATGCAGTTGAGCAATTCGTTGTCGTCGGTGAAATTATCCAGGGTGATTACCAGGCGCAACGGGTGTTTCTTCATTTCATAGATCTTTTCGATCTGCTGCTCGGTGGTGAAAAGAATCGTAGCGCCTGAATCAGCAATGATCTGACGGACATCCGGTCCGGTGAAATCCGGAAGAATCGGCACGGCAATTGCCCCCAGCCGGACAATGGCAAAATAGGCGATTCCCCAGTTTGGCGAATTTTCGGCGAGAATTGCCACGGTATCGCCTTTGGTAACCTTGCGACGCGAAAGGAAAGCGGCGACCCGCCGGACGGTTTTTTGAAAATCCCGGTAAACCATGGGTTTTTCAAAGGCAAAGGAAACCGCGGGTTTTCCGGCAAATTCCCGGGCGCTGGTCTGGATCAGGTCATTTAACGTTGAAAGAGTCATGGTTCCTTGCATCAATGTGAATTTAGAATTCAGTACCCAGCAACCAGAAGAAAGGCAGTATGATCCGTTATTCTGTCTACAGACTCCTGGCCCCTGAATTCTCATGAGCGTGAATCAATGGTACTTTCCTTGAAAAGCAATTGGAGAATTCCATCAAATTACCGCTGTTGAAAGGTTTCCCTGGCATCATATACGGCTGTAATTCCAGCCCAGCGGGCTGCCGTCTTTATAGGGCATGTGTCCGTGAAACTGCCGCAGATCATCGTCGAAGACCAGGGGCAGGAAATATTTATCCCCCTCCCACATGGGAAGATCATTCAGGCGGTCAACGGCATGCCAGAGCAAAGTGCCTTCGTTGTTGCTTTTCCTTGGAGTTCCGGAAAATCGGTCAATCCGGAAGATGAACCCCAGCCAGTCTCCGCCGTCCGGCCCGAAGCCGGTCCAGTTGATGGTGCCGCGCAGGAGGATTTCTTCGCAACTGATCCCCGCCTCTTCAAGAATTTCTCGTTTCATGCAGCTG
This sequence comes from Pseudomonadota bacterium, assembly GCA_018823135.1. Taxonomy (NCBI): domain Bacteria; kingdom Pseudomonadati; phylum Pseudomonadota; species Pseudomonadota bacterium. Next base: position 26,116 of record JAHJJF010000029.1, on the reverse strand, counting down.
ACCACATCTTCGTCAGGATGCATTTTGCCGCCCAGGCCATTGTATTTATGCCGGTGGGCATCATTTTCCCGGGCGTTCCGGTGGATAAGCAGGGTCTTTGTGCGATCAGGGGAAAGAATATAGCCCAGGGTGCCGATAATCGGAGTATAGTTCATGGTCGGATGGCCTTCCATTGAGAGGTGAAGTGACATCAGCTCAGTGGAACAGTAATCCTTGTAATTCATATTTGACAATAATAAAAGTGTGCTGGTATTTTTTTGAAGTTGAAATCCGGAGATAATTAATGCATTAATAGTTCTATGCTCCTTTTTGTCGGGCTTGTTTTTTCTGGAAAATTAATTCTATAGAAATGAGGTATCTGTGAGTATCCTTATAGTTGATGACTCCAAAGTCATTCAGGTCCTGCTCGGGACCACCCTGAAAAAGGCCGGATATACAGATCTTCATTTTCTCAGTTCAGCAGAGGAATGCTTTGATTTTTTTGGTCTTTATGATGATACGGTGGGGGCGGTCGCCGGTAATGTTGATCTCATTCTCATGGATATCGTCATGCCGGTCATCGACGGCATTGAAGCAACCCGAAGGATAAAGGAAGAAGCGCACCTCAAGGATATTCCGGTCATCATGGTGACGGCCAAGGACGAGTCCGAAGTGCTGCAGATGGCTTTTGCGGCAGGCGCGGTGGACTATATCGTCAAGCCGGTAAAGAAACAGGAGCTGCTGGCCCGGGTACGATCCGTATTGCGTTTGAAGCATGAGATGGACCGTCGTAAATCACGGGAAAAAGAATTGCTTGAAGTCACCCGTCAGCTTGAGGAGGCGAACCGGACCCTCCAGCGTTTTTCTTATATGGACGGTTTGACCAGTGTCAGCAATCGCCGCTATTTTGATGACACCCTTAAAAAGGAATGGAAGCGCGCGATGCGGGAGAAGACTTTCATTTCGCTTATCATGCTCGATATAGATTTTTTCAAGGCTTATAATGATTATTATGGCCACCAGGGCGGGGATGAGTGCCTCAAGCAGGTGGCTGTTATGCTCAGCGATGCAATCAAGCGCGCCAGCGATTTTGTCGCCCGATACGGCGGGGAAGAATTTGTCCTGGTTTTACCGAACACCAATCTTGAAGGGGCGATTACGGTTGCTGAAAATGTAAAAAAAGAGCTTGCCGCCCTCCATCTTAAACACGAACGTTCCTCGGTTTCTGATCAGGTTACGGTAAGCATGGGAATTGCCTCATCAAAGCCCGGAAAAGGCAGTGAGCAGGACAATCTTGTCCGCGATGCCGACAGGGCTCTCTATCGTGCCAAGTCAGAAGGCAGGGATCAAATCAAGTTTTCTCCGGATAATCCCTGATTGCCGCCGGGGTCTATCGTCCCGCTTTCTCTCTATTGAAATCTGAAAGGAAATTCTTTGCAGCATCCATCGTTTTAAAAACCTTGAAATTAAATATTACTTTCCCTTCAGTGAGCATCTCAAACATCCGGGAAATCCCGAAATCAACATCTCTCTGAACCACCCACGCTGCAAGCCCTTTCCCGCGCAGTTCCTGATATTTTGCAGTCATGTCACCAATTGAACTGAGGTCATCGTTCGTCAGGTGTTCGAATGTGCACTCCCTGGCATCCCAGAGGATATCCATGCCGGGAGCCCAACCGGGATAATTGATTATCTCCATATAGCAATTTTCAAGATCAGGGACGTCAAAGCGTCCGGATATTTCGATCTGGTAATAGGGTCGGTCGGTATGTTTTGCGATTTTGTAGTCCATCGGTTTTCTCCGGAAGAATATACTTTCAAGCAGCGGCAAGGTACTCCGCGTTTTCAAAATCGCCGGTCTTTGCAAATGCTGCGGCTAATGTGTCAACTGAAAAAGGTTCGGATAATCTTGCCGGAACTGTAATTTGCGTGCGGCCGGGGTTTTTAATCAAGGTGAAGATCTGTTTCATCAAGCTCTACTTCCAGCCATTTCAAGGCATCCTTGATGTTTCGAAAGACATTCGTGTGTATATCAGAAGCTTCAATACGCGCGCCATGCACCCGTGACGTGCCAAAATCTAAATCATTTTTGGTTATTATCGCACACATTTCATTGGCGAATTTGTCTTTCAATTGAGCTTTTTTCTGGGTGAACATATATGCTTCCTCTCTTTTAAGTTCAACCAGGGAGGCGTTTCTATAATCCACCAGTTTTTTCATGGGGGATATATATTTCGGGTCGTGGGCCAGGGTATCAATATGTCGGGCCAGATCATCAAAGTTGATTAGGCCTTGGCCAACTGCGAGAACAAGTTTCTTGCCCTCGATAATTGTATATTTGATCGGCATGCCAAACTCCAGTTGCAAAGCTTGCATTGTTTTGCAATAGCTGAATCTAAATATCGATGTTCGCCTATCAGGGTGGATATTTTCAACGTGTAATTATCACTCCAAACGGTCAAGAATAATAATAGTATGCCATAGGGATAAAGGTATCAGTGTTGGCTCAGATATAATCATGATTTCATCATAAACTGCTAAAAAGATCAATGAGCTTATATCCAGTTACTGTTTTTTTTGATACTATGCTGCGGTAAAGGTCTTTGTGGGATGTTGCGATAAGATTACTATGTAAATGGTATATGTATATGGAAATATTGGATAAATTGCGGAAGCGCACCCTGGAGTTGACCGATATGCACCATGTCATGGCTCTCATGCAGTGGGACCAGGAGATCATGATGCCGAAAAGTGCCGCCTCCGAAAGGGCAAGCCAGATGGCAACATTGAGTGCCGTGATTCACCGGAAAGAAGTTTCTGAAGAACTGGGCGATCTGCTCAAAGCAGCTGAAGACGGGCTTGATAAGTATTCGGAAACCGAGCAGGCCCTTGTCCGGGTGATGCGCAGAAGTTATGACCAGAATACAAAGATGCCTGAGGAGTTTGTCGCGGAATTTTCCCGGCTCACCTCCGAGGCCCTGCATTTCTGGATCGATGCGCGGCAGCAGTCTGATTTTGCCGGTTTTGAGCCGGTGCTCGCTAAAGTTGTGGCAATGAGCAAACAGCAGGCAGAGTATCTCGGCTATACAAATGAGCCTTATGATGCCCTGCTGGATATCTACGAAGAGGGGCTGACGGCTCTGCAGGTCCGGGAGATGTTTGCCGGGCTGAAAGAACCGCTGGTGGAAATGATCAGGGAGGCCCGGAAAAACCCCGACAGTGAATTGTTTTTTGACAGGGATTTTGATCAGGGGCGGCAGGTGCAATTTGCCGAAAAAGCCCTTGCTGAAATCGGCTATGATTTTTCGCGGGGCCGGCAGGATGTTTCAACCCATCCGTTTTCCACAACCCTGGGCCATAATGACCGGCGGGTGACCAACCGCTACAGCCCGAGAAGTATCGAATTCATCTTCAGCGCCCTGCACGAGGGCGGCCACGGTATTTATGAACAGGGAATAGACGAGAACCTTATGCATACCGCCCTTGATACCGGCGTATCTCTGGGGATTCACGAATCCCAGTCGCGCTTATGGGAAAATATCATCGGTCGTGGGTTGCCGTTCTGGGAACATTTTTACCCGGAGCTTCAGAAAGATTTTCCTGAGCATTTCAGGGGGGTGAGTGTCAAGGATTTCGTCAGGGGGATCAATCATGTGAAACCTGGTTTTATTCGTGTCGAAGCCGATGAGGTCAGTTATAACCTCCATGTGCTGGTGCGCTTCGAACTTGAAAGGGCACTGATCGAGGGCAGTATTAAAGTGGCCGACCTTCCTGGGGCCTGGAACCAGAAATACAAGGAATATCTGGGGGTTGAAGTGGATTCCCATGCAAACGGCGTGCTCCAGGATATCCATTGGGCGCACGGCAGTTTCGGATATTTCCCCACCTATACCATCGGCAATCTCGCAGCAGCGCAGATCTGGCATACATACACCGAGCTTGAAGCGGATTATGCAAAAGATATCGCTGGCGGAAATCTGCATAAGGTGAAGGAATGGCTCTCTCATAACATTTACCGGCACGGCAGCGTTTATCCACCGGAAGCATTGCTGGTCAGGGTGACGGGTGAGAAGCTCAATTCCCGGTATTTTGTTGATTATCTCAAGAATAAAATGGCATGGCTGAAAGCCTGAAAAGTATAATCCCGGAATATCAAGGAATATAATATATGAATTATTACAGATCATCGGTTGAAGAGGTTCTTACCGGCCTCAAGACTTCAAAATCCGGACTCAGTGAAGAAGAGGCCAACAAGAGGCAGGAAGAATATGGCCTGAACGAACTTGAGACAAAATCAGCGATCAACCCGCTGCTGATTTTCATCAGCCAGTTTAAAAGTTTCATCATCTATATTCTTCTTTTCGCGGTGGTTTTTTCCCTGGTCATTGGCGAATATGTTGACTCGACAATTATCCTGATCATCCTTCTGGCCAATGCCTTTATCGGTTTTTTTCAGGAACTTTCCGCCCATAAATCCCTTGAAGCCCTGAAACAGATGACCGCGATTCAGGCAACGGTGATCAGAAATGGTGAGCGGCGCTCCCTTGATGCCCGGTTTCTTGTCCCGGGGGATATCATTTTTCTTGAAGCAGGGGATAAAGCCCCGGCGGACGTCCGCATAATCCAGGCAACGCGTCTCAAGGTTGAAGAATCGGCCCTCACCGGTGAAAGCGTGCCGGTGGATAAGAATGACGTTTCCCTGGATCGGGATGTGCAGATCGGCTCTCAATCCAATATGCTTTTTGCCTCCACATCAATTGTTACCGGCAATGCATTAGCTGTGGTTACCGGCACCGGCATGCTCACCGAGATCGGTAAAATCACCCGCCTGATCAAGGAAGCCACCGAGGAAATGACTCCTCTGCAGCGGCGTCTGGACGTGTTTGGCAAGAAACTCGGCTACGCAATCGTTGCTATCTGTTTTATTGTGTTTATCGCCTCCTTTGCCCGGGATTATATGACTTCAGGCGTGGTTTCCAGCGAGGCTTTCATCGCCTTTGCCTTTATCGCCATAAGTCTTGCAGTGGCCGCGGTGCCAACAGCGTTGCCTGCGGTGGTGACTATTGCCTTGAGTGTCGGGGTGAAACGGCTGCTCAGGAAAAAAGCCCTGGTAAGAAAACTCTCATCGGTGGAAACCCTTGGCAGCTGCGATGTGATCTGTACGGACAAGACCGGCACCCTCACCGAGAACAAGATGACCGTTCGCCGCGCCTGGACGCTGGATGGCGAAGCCTTAATTACCGGCGCCGGATATGATCCGCAGGGGGAATTGTCCGTTCCACTTGATTCGCTTCTTTTTCAGATTGGTCTGGTCTGCAATAATGCGACCTTGCGTAAAAAAGATGCAGGGTGGGTGATAACCGGCGATCCGACTGAGGCGGCCTTGCTGGTGAGCGCCCGCAAGGCAGGGGTCGATCTTGAGGTGCAACGCGAAGATGAGCTGCCCTTTGATTCCGACCGCAAACTCATGAGTGTGCTGGCAACTTTAGAAAATCGACAGCGCATGTTCGTCAAGGGGGCCCCGGATCAGATCCTCAAGAAATGCACCCACGTCCTGATCAACCGCGAGAGCGTTGAGATCACTGATCAATTCCGTGAACAGGTAATGCAGCAGAATGACCGCTTCGCTTCCGATGCCATGCGGGTACTGTCGTTTGCCTGTAAGGAGATCAATGCAGGTGCTGATTTTATTGAGGAGAATCTGATTTTTGTCGGTCTTCAGGCAATGATCGACCCGCCGCGTCCCGATGTGATCGAGTCCATAAAAAAGACCAAGCTTGCAGGAATCAGGACGATCATGATTACCGGTGATTATAAGGAAACCGCCAAGGCAATCGGTCTCGAGATCGGCATTACCGGCAAGGTGCTCACCGGCGATGAGCTGGATTCCATGGATGATGCGGCACTGGCTAGCGCCTTGAAGGATGAGACCAATATTTTTGCACGGGTGATTCCGGAGCATAAGCAGAGAATAGTAGGTCTGCTCCAGCAGGACGGCCATGTGGTGGCGATGACCGGCGATGGGGTAAATGATGCACCGGCGCTTAAAAAAGCGAATATCGGAGTAGCCGTGGGCAGCGGTACCGAAGTTGCCAAAGAAGCGGCTGATTTCGTGCTCCTCGATGACAGTTTTTCGCATATCGTCAATGCCATTGAGGAGGGCCGGGGGATTTATGACAATATCCAGAAATCCATCATGCTGCTGCTCTCCGGTAATCTCGGCGAGGTCTTGATAATTTTTCTGGCGGTGATTTTCGGACTCAATCTGCCGCTGACCGCAATCCTTCTCCTGTGGATCAATATGGTCACCGACGGCGCTCCGGCCCTTGCCTATAGCGTCGATCCCTACGGGGAAAAAATTATGCACAGGAAACCCAAGCCGAGAAGTGAAGGGATTCTGCCATTGCGGCATCTGGTCTTGATCGGCGTCCTCGGGGTTATCGGCACAATCATTGCCCTGTTGATCTTTATCCGGTTCGGCGGTGCTGCGGGGTCCGACGAGCTGATTCTCGGCCAGACCATGGTGTTCAATTTTGTTGTTTTGTATGAAGTGATTCTGGTTTTTGTGATTCGCACAGGATATCAGGTGCCATTTTTTTCAAACCCATGGATCTGGGCATCGGTTGTTTTTTCCATCGCCCTGCAGGCACTCCTCATGTACACACCGCTGTATTCGCTGTTTAAAATTGTCCCCTTAAGTATTCCGGAGCTTGGCTTTCTGGCTCTCGGCGGATGTGCATTCTACGTTGGTTTTCTGATTTACCATTATGCTGTTTCACCATTGCTATTCGGGCGGCGCGGTTTTTAAAGGATCTGTGGCTCTTAGTAATTTTTAAGCTGTTTCATGATGTCCTTGAGGTTCCTTGCCACCGGCTCGAATTTAGTCGACCAGCGAAGAAGTTAAAAAAAAGCACAAACACATGAGCCGAAAGGATCTCATAAACAACAGCACGGGTTTATTAATTTCAAGCTGAAACTAGTTCAGAGCCATAAAAGGATATTCTCAAATTCATGAAAACGGCAGTTATTTCAGACATCCACGGCAACCTCGAAGCGTTTCGCGAAGTGCTCAAGGATATTGATCTGCAGGGAGTTGCCCGCATCGTCTGCCTGGGCGATACCATCGGCTATGGCCCTGAGCCGGAAGAATCGGTGCAATTATTGCGGGACAGAAGGATCATCTCAGTCATGGGTAACCATGAAATGGCGATAATCAGTCCCGGCTACATGAAAAGGCTCAATGAAAGCACCAGGAAATCCCTAAGGATTACAGAAACACTGATTTCCGAATCAACCGTTCGTTATTGCAGGACATTGCCCCATGCCATGGTGCGATGGGGGGCCCGCTTTGTCCATGGTTCACCGCCGGGTTCTGTGACCAGGTATATGTTTTCCCCCTCAACAGAGGAACTCAAGCGAGCTTTTGATGCATTTGAAAAACCGTTGTGCTTTGTCGGTCACACCCACAATCTGGCTATTTTTTGTTCGGCAGGCGATGAATTTTCTGGAAATATTGATATGGGAAAATTTCAGCTTGAACAAGGCCGGCGATATATCGTTAATGTCGGCAGTGTCGGCCAGCCTCGGGACGGTGATAATCATGCGAAATATGTCATTTGGGATGCGGAGGCAAACAGTGTTGATGTGCGATATGTGCCTTATGACATCAAGGTGACGGTAGATAAGATTCTCGCTTTGGGATTTCCGGATTATAACGCCACAAGACTCTGGTAGGATTTTAGCTGCCGGTTTAAGGAAAACGGCCTTAGCGTATTGCGAAAGGGGCACCGGCGTCACTCAGGGGTGCCGGGATTCAAGGAGGTGGATAGTATCGAAACGCTGACAATGCTCTGGGCAAGCCTGGGATGGCCATTATTGAAACTGATGATTTTTGTTTCAATCGGTCTCCTTGTGGCGAATGTTATCGAGGCCCTCAACTGGACCCATAAGGTTGCAAAGCTCGCGGGGCCGCTTATTCGTATGGGGCATCTTTCCGACACATGCGGCGCAAGTTTTTCCATGGCCTTTTTTTCCGGGATCTCGGCAAATACCATGCTTGCCGAGGCTTATGATCAGGGGCGGATGACAAAAAAAGAGCTGATCCTCGCCAACCTGTTTAACAGCCTGCCCACCTATTTTCTGCATCTGCCCACCATGTTCTTCATCACGGTGCCGTTGATAAAATCCGCCGCCTTTGTCTATGTGGGGCTTACCCTGTTTGCTGCTTTTCTTCGGACCATTTTTGTGCTTCTGGTGGGGAGACTCCTGCTGCCTGTTGATGACGAAGTTTGCGTGACCTGCAGGCTGGAGGAAAACGTCTCACCCGGATGGCAGGACGTACTGCATAAGGCGTGGGATAGATTCAAGGTACGGATACGGAAAATCCTTACGTTTACGGTGCCGATCTATATCGGATTTTTTCTGTTTAACAAGTTTGGCATGTTCAACCAGCTGGAGTTGTTCATCGCCGAGCACGTTGCATTTCTTTCATGGCTGCATCCGGAGAGTCTGGGCATTGTTGTTTTTCACATCGCCGCCGAATTTACCGCAGGCCTTGCTGCAGCCGGAGCCTTGCTTGATGCGGGAACCCTTGGCAGCCGGGAGATTGTTCTGGCCCTTCTGGTGGGAAACATATTCTCATCGCCGGTGCGCGCTCTGCGCCACCAGTTTCCGTATTACGCCGGGATTTTTTCACCCCGTCTGGCAATGGAGATTGTTCTCTACAATCAGATATTCAGGATGGGGAGCATCATGGTCGTGGCTGTGATGTACTATATGTATTAACCCGTATTTCTCGCAAGCGATCTGCTGCGAAGCCTGAAAATATTCTGTCTGCTTCGTTTCACTAGAAAAATAAACTCGCCTGACTGACAGTAAGCCTTCATGCATTTTTCGGTGTGCGCCTCCTATTCACAACCCTTTCCAACATCTTGCGACCATCTTCGAAGTCTGCGCTAACCCTAATATATTTCATGAGTAAAATGGATATAGTTGCATAACTTCCTGAATTGAGAAGATTTATTGAGCAATACGTTGCCTTTCCAGAAAGTACAGTTTGTACCGTTGACATCAAACTTATACTTTTATACTTACTCACCCGGAGGGCGAGTCGATCAGGCTGAATCTTCTCTTCAACCAGCTCAACTCGTGAAATATCAGGGCTAATTCTGTAAGAAATTCTGGGTAACAGGAAGAATGTGATCTGGTAATTGCTCAGGTGGGGGGTTTTTCAGCTAAAGAGGGGCAAAGTGCGACGCTGTTCGCCTCTGGAACGATTCGGTTTGTAATCTCTTTCGAGGAGCCTATCAAGCGGAATAGTTGCAGCAATCTTTGAGTAAGATACACGAGATGGAGCTAATAATTTATTTGGACCCAAATTTCTTATTGTTTGATCCCGAGGTGTCGTCCTGTTTTTTAGGGTCTTCGTCCTCGCCGATTCTGGAGGTCCAATAGACCAGGACCATCATGAGGACGGCAAAGACCATGAGGCCGACGAGAAATATTACATAAAAATCCATGCAGTTTCCTTGAAACAAGATTGAGTAACCAGTGGGAAAATAATTCTTAACTGCTTAATAGCTTTAGTTGTTAGGTGAAGTCAAGGAAAAAGTGATTGTCAGGCGAAATGAATAAAGAGTGAAAGCGACCGCTGCACCATTGAAGCTTGGGCGTAACTGCGGGGGAAGCTCCGTAGGAATGCTATCTTTGCTGGATTGGTTGAGTTATGCCTCGGATGCTTATCAAGTAGTTTGAGATCCTGCGTTTAACTGTAACGGTGAGCAAGAATCCAGGCCGGAGAAGAAGTCGATCAATGGCGCTCCAGGGCCTTTTCCATTTCTTCCAGTCGCTCAGAGCCGACCTGACTTATTTTCTTTGCCTTGTCAATGGGCGTTTTTATTTTTTTAACGGCTTTATCCGCGGTTTTATCGGTAAATTTTTGGATCTCATTCTTGGCCTTATCTACCTTGCTTTCTTCCTTGGAACAGCCGGTCATGCAAAGAGTTGCAAAGACAAGGATGGTTATAAGCGTGAGTGCTGTTTTCTTCATGGGGACTCCTTGTGAATAAAAAAGTTATTGATCAGGGGATGGGATTCTCGGGGGTTGTTTTCCACCGTTGATGCATCCATACCCATTGTGTTGGATGTCTGCGAATAATTTCTTCATAAGTATCGGAGCATTTCTGTGTAATGTCAATGATATCCTGCTCCGGATCATCGGAGTAGTTCTGGTGCAGGGCTTTGCCGCATTCGATATGATAAGTGAAATCATCATTCATGCGCATGAATATCGGCACAATGGGCAATTTGAATTTTCGGGCCAGTTCAGCGGCACCGGTGGGGGTGTAAGTTGGTTTCCCGAAAAAATCAACAAAAACTCCCCGGACCTTGGTGTCCTGGTCAATGAGCATGCCGATGAGTTTGCCTTTTTTGAGCCAGCGGATAATCTCCCGGGTATCTTTCCCCCGCGCGATAAAGTTGTTGCCCGCCAGTTTTCGGGTTTCGACGATAATTTTATCCAGGCGCGGGTCATAAAGCGATGTGCCGACAACACTCATGGGATAGCCGTTCTTGGCAAGCCAGGCACCGAGCAGTTCCCAGTTGCCGAAATGGGCGGTGATCATCATGGCGCCCTTGCCACCTGACAAGGCCGCATCGAGGTTTTCAATCCCTTCTGCAGTAATTAATTCATCAAGGCCTGATTTCAGGAGGTTCGGCATACGGATTATGTCAGCCAGCGCTGAGGTGAAGTGGAGAAAAACCCCTCGGGCGAGATTCTGTATCTCTTCGGGTGTTTTTTCGTCTCCAAAGGCCATGGTGAGATGTTTGATGGTTCTTTTTTTTGCCCGTCGTGCAGTGCAAAAAAGAAGACGCCCCATTGTCCGCATGATTCCCATGGCGATTGTTCTGGGCAGGAGCCTCAGCAGTTTTACCTGGAAGAGAATCAGCAGGTAGAACAGGTCGTCCCTGATTCTTTTATGTAATGTCTTGTTCGGCATAATTTAAATTTGTTGCTGCAAGAGGTGTTGCATGTATTTCAGGAAATGCTGACTATAGGCCGATGGCTTTTTTGTGTCAAGGGGGATCGGTTATGCAGAAGGAGGAAAGACGTAACTTTTTCACAAAAAATAATTCTTGCCGAAACAACGGTAAATTGGTAATTTTCTTTTCCTGTTTCAAAGGCCTCGGTTATACTGTGTTAGAGAAATTTGATTAGTGTTTTTTATGCCGGTGAGGGGCCGGCATAATTGTTGTTGAACTGCAAGGCGGTGAGAAATCATCAGGGTTTACGGCAAGGATTATGGACGAATGAGCCATGCACATTATTGATGTGGTTCGGTGGCTGTTTGTCCAGGTGTTTTATTCCGTAAAGAACCTTTTTCCTAATCCGCCCGGGCCGTGAAGACATTACACAGGACATATGGTTTCCCGGTGAAGACGCGACTCTGGATATTAAAGGAAACCCTGGTTGCTGCCTGTAAGGTTTATATTTCCAACCGGCTTGGCAGTAATCGTTGGATCCCCTTGCCGGAGGTCATCGTTCAAGAGGGCGACATTCCTTCCGGATATATTGATGCGGTTGTTCAGCGGATTGACCGGGTTATTCGTTTTGTCGCTCGAAATACCGGTCATCTTTGTCTGTATCTTGGGTATGCCAGGGCAGTCGTTCTGCGTAAATTGGGTACGGAAGCGATATTGAATATCGGCCTTAATAATTGTTCGGCCGGTAAAAAAATCGAGGGGCATTGCTGGCTGTCGATCAATGACCGTGTGGTCTATGAGGATAAAGATCAGCACCTCCTTTATCCGCTGAAGATGGGCGCCAGCGCCGACTCTGCGACAACCTACTGGATAGGCCAGGCGGATGAAGAGCTGTTGATCCACCGGCTTAAAAAAGGCTGATACATTTTTTACAAATTTACAGATAAGCGAGCATGCGGTCATGAGCAATACTAGCGACGGTGGAAACGGTTTTAAGATTAATGAGGAGCTCACCTGGAGGGATGTGGACGATCAGATGGTGGTCCTGCATCTTCCAACCGGTAAGTATTACACCTTTAATGAGATCGGCCGGGTTATCTGGTTGTCGTTGACTGAGAACAAAGCCGAGGAAGAGATAATTAAAATAATCATCAAGGAATATGAAGTTTCTCCGGAGCAGGCCCAAAAGGATATTGACCATTTTATTGCCGGGTTGAGCGCCAGCGCTCTTGTCACCCGGGAGTAATGGTTTTTGTTGAGTAAGGTGGACCAATAAACAAATCGAAAGATAATTAAAGGAGGAGATGTAGATGAAGAAAACCTATGTAGCGCCAATGTTTGAATGCCATGAGCCCCTTGAGTCCGTCAGTGCGACTTATTATTATTACACCTATTACTACTATTGATTAATCGCACAGTTTATCCGCAAAAACCGGCGACCGGCATTAAGCAATGCCGACAGGTGCAGAAAGCGGATTGCTTTGATAGGACCATTAATGAAGCTCCCCGAGTTCGGAGGCCTTGTTTCCCCGACGCGGGGAGCTTCATTAATTAATGATGTGGTAATAAGAAAAAATGATGACCGCACCTTTTTAAGACTTGTGCACGGGCATCAATCCCAGATAATGACTTCCAGCCTCAGATGATTATCTCAGTCGGGATTTTTCTTTCAGGATCAATATCCCCTTCGTTTGAAAAGTAACGTCTCAATCCGGATTATGCAGCCCAATAACAGCAGCAGAACAGATAGTGATATCAAGCCGAGCAATTATCTCTTACCCAATGGAACAGGGCTGAAATTTTTCGGGGATAATCTTGATGCGCGGAACTCTATTGAGTATCCGTTGCAATTCTGCTCGGCGCAGGATGCAGCAGCCAGCCGCAACAACCCCATACCCGTTGAAGTGATTTTTGAAGATTATTATCCAAGCAGGGCGTTGCCTGCCTGGCTCGATGAAAAGGTTGTGAATAACCGTACCGGTCCTGAAACCGTCAGTATGTTTTACACAGAGACCGGCGAGATCGCGGCGGTGCTTGCCGACGAGGGCAGTTTCGTCTGCGGCAGGTTTTTAAATAACCCGCAACGCCTGCAATTGATATTAGGAAAAACCTCGGCTCGGCAATCCATTCTGCTGCCGCCAGTGGCGGTTTTTGTGCCCTTGCTTCAGGAAATAATGCAGGCCGACAGCTCTCTGTTGTTTCACAGTGCAGGGGTTTTTTTTCCCAATGGGGTCGGAGCAATGATCGTCGCCGACTCGGGCGGCGGTAAAACCACCACTTCCATTGCGGTTCTCCGCCAGGGGGCGCGACTCCTCGCCGATGACCTGATTGTCGTAAAAGACAATTCCAGCGGTCTTGTGATCCACGGTATTCCTGAACCGATCAATCTTACCACTGATACAAAATCTTTTTTCCCTGAATTGGGAAAACTTCAAAATCTTCCGCGTCGTGATTCGATCACTGATAAACAGGTTCTCGATCCGAGACTGGCATACGGCGAAGACTGTTTTATCGGCAAGACCGGTTTAAATGTCATTTATTTTGTTGAGGTTTCCGGCAAGGGACCCTCTGTGCAACCTATTCCTCTTCAGGATTCCCTGGGGATTCTTATCAAGGCCGCAACCTTTGCCAGAAAGCAGAAGTTGCGGCCGGAATCCGGCCAGCTGATTTTTGATGTCATATCCCGGGCCCGCACCTACCGGTTGCAGACCGGGCCTGACCCGGTTGCCCTGGGGAAGTGGTTGTGTGAAAGGAGCAGCGAGCATGCGGCTTGACGGCAATGAAAAATCCTTAAATCCCGGCGCGGGAAGGGGAGAGGGATATCGGGTTGCCGCTGACTCCGTTGATGTCCACATTCGGAAAACAATGGTCCGCGATCTGGCTGCCAGGGGCAATGATGCCATGCCGGCGCTGATTCGTCTGCTGGCCGGTGACTGCGAGATATCTGCCCAGGAAGCCATACGAGGGCTTTTTGCATTGATTCCCTGGGCGGCGCTTCCGGAGCGCCGGGTGGATGATTCGCCGCTCCCAGCCGGGCCGCATTCATTGATTCCGGAATGGATTTTCAGAAGCTCTGCGAAAATTGAGGGGCGCGATGGTTTTGTTGAAATATGCATTGATGCCGTCGAACAACTGGATGATGACCGGGCCGGTCGTTTTCATTCAAGGATGTTTAATTTTCTCGGGGCAATCAGGCAATATGAACAAAGGCTGAAGAAGCGGGGGCTGGATCGGCAATTACAGCAATTCACCGGGATGGCGGGTCAGCTGAAAAAAAAGCAGTTTCCTTCCCAGGTTTGTTTTTCGCCGACCCTTCGTTGTCAGCTCAACTGCCCCTATTGTATATCCGCCGGAACCGGAGTCGAAAAGGCAAGGCAGGATCCCTCAAAGGATGTAGTTGAAAAATTTTTGGACTGGGTTGCCGGGCAGGGCATTACCCTGCTCGGGCTTTCAGGCGGGGAGCCGACCCTGTATGGCGAACTCCCGGCAATCCTTGATTATTCCGCCGGCTTAGGACTCGATCTCTACCTCGCCTCAAACGGTCTTTTCCCTGCCGGGATTGCTGAAGCATTGGTAAAACGCCATCCGGTCTCAGTGACCCTGCATCTTACGGTGGAAACCATCAACCAGCCAGCTCTTCTTAAACGCTATAAGGAAAATGCCCGAAGACTTGTTGAAAACAAAATCAATACCGCCTTGCGATGCAACCTTTTCACCCTTGGCGACAACCCGGCCCGTTATGCTGAAATTGCCCAGGAACTGGGGATCTCCGAAGTAAGAACTGCGGTGCCCATGCCCAATGCGCAGCGCGGCAATACCTTTATCCGGCCCGAAACCCTTGAATACTACAGTGGATTGCTGGTAATCCTTACCCGGGAATGCGTCGAACGGGGTTTGATTCCGCAACTGGTAAAGCCTTTTCCTCTATGCCTGCTTCCGGAAAAAACCGCTTCAATCCTGCTGCACAGCGGTTCATACAATATCAACTGCCCCATTCATTTTAACAATTACCGGAATAATATTGTTGTTAATCCGGATTTTTCCTTTCTTCCCTGTCTGGGCTTAAGCTTTATGAACCGGAAGGTGATTTACGAATACGAGACCATTGAGGATGCCGCAGCGTCCTTCCCGGCCCGGATAGAACCGCTGCTTAATAAGCCCTTGTTCGAGCACTGTTCGGCCTGTCCTTTATGGAAGGGTTCGCGGTGCGTCGGCGCCTGTCTGAGTTACCGGGCTTCACAACGAGCCTCTGGGGAAGAATGAGATGAGTACCGTATATATTCAGGCCGGCGCAGAAGGAAAACCGGGGGGCTCTGCTGCGCAGGGAGTCGTGGGGACAGGCCAGGTTTCATGGGGCTTTTTCCTGCGTTTCCTTTGGAAATATGCGCGGCCGTATCGGAAAAATCTGTCAGTTGCGCTTCTGGCGTCCCTTCCCATGGCAAGTGCTGCCGGGGCTGCACCCTGGATTTTCAAAAAAGTCACACAGATGCTTGAGACGCAGGCAGAGCTCCTTCCGGTATTGACCTGGCTGGTTATCGGGTTGTTAATCATGCTCGCGAGAAATTTTCTTGAGATTGTCAATCAGTATATCATGACCGTTCTGCATGTGCGGATCATGAACGACATGCGAGTGGATTTATACCGGCAGATTCATGAAGGATCCCTTGATCTGCATGTCCGGACCAGGACAGGAGAAATCGCAAGTCTTGTGAGTAACGACGTGTCCGCTGCGGCAGGCGGTGTCATTCAGCTTTTTACCGCATTCTGGCTCAATCCGCTGCTGATCATCTGTCTGGTCGGGGTGATGATTTATTTCAATTTCATGCTTGCTGTCCTGGTCATTGTTTCCATGCCGATTCTGACCCTTGTTGTGACACATTTCGGTCGCAAGGCCCAGAACGCCGAACGGTCTTTTCTTGACAGCCAGGGGAATATGCTCGGCACGATCATCGAATCCCTTACCAATGTAAAACAGATTAAATCCTTTTCATTGGAGCGGCTGCACATTGATAAAATTATCAGGATCGGTGAAGAGCTTGTCCGGCAACGGAAAAAGGCGGTCTTCCTGCAGTCGGCCGCCTCGCCGATTTCAGACCTGACCAACGGCATCGCCCTCATCGGTATGGTGGTGCTGGCGTATTATCAGGTTTCCCAGGGGTTAACGACCATCGGCGCAGTTGTCGGCTGTCTTGCCGCTGCATACAGCATCAAGAATCCAGTAAAGCAATTATCCCGAGCGGTTGTCGAACTGCAGCGAGGGTTTGCCGCCGTGCAGAGGATTACCTGGCTTTTCAATCAGCTGAGCGAGACCGGCAGAGAGGAAAAGCTTGAGGCGAGGATCAAAACCATCAGTTTCCGTGATGTGGGCTTTTCCTATGACGGACGCAGGCCGGTGTTAACCGATATTAATATTGAAATAAAACAGGGGCAGAGGATTGCGGTGATCGGCCCCAGCGGTTCCGGTAAGACGACGCTGGTTGATCTGTTGATCGGTTTTTATCCCAGCGGGGCCGGGATGATTTACATCAACAACAAGGCGATAACTGACATTTCAGTTCATTCATTGCGTGAACAGATCGGCATAGTTACCCAGGAACCTTTTCTTTTTGATACGACCATTGAGGAAAACATCCGTTACGGCTGCCTTGAGGCGACGCCGGAAGAGATTCTCGCTGCGGCACGGCTCGCCGGCTGCGAAGAAATCATCGATCGGTTGCCGGACGGCATGCATTCAACCGTTGGCGAAAGGGGTGAGCGTCTGTCCGGCGGTGAACGAAAACGGATCGCCCTGGCCAGAGCACTGGTGCGGCCGATATCCGTGCTGATCCTGGATGAAGCGACCAGTGAGCTTGATACGGGAACCGAAAAAGGAATTCTTGAATCCGTTGACAAGCTTGCAGGCGAGCTCATCGTTATTCATATTTCACACCGCAGGAGCATCATGGAACACAGCGATCGCATCATGCTTCTTGAAAACGGACGGCTGCGGGAAGTAGCCCCGGAAGAGTTGTCAGACCCGGAAAGGAACAATACCGGCCCGCTTTTCTCACAAACTGAGACGGGAGCAGCTCCGCGCAACAGCTAGTTTGGCTCTATAGGCATATGCCAAACTCCCTGAGACAATAGCGATGCGGCTGTATCGGTTTGCCTTTGGCGGATTTTAACCTTAGTTGTTGGTTGCTGTATTTATTACACTCTGATCATGGACAACTCAGACAAATTTATCTGAGACCAGGGTATTTAAAGCCATTGATCATTGATGGGGGTGTCCGTGAGAAATGCGGGTTTGCACTGTACATAAGGTGTGACGCAGCGGCAACAGTAAGATTGATAGGGAAAGAGTCGGGAAATAAACTATGCCTTGTTCCTGTTTGAAAACAGCCCCCGAAGTGGCGCTTGTGAGAAAATCACTCTCCGCCTTTATCCGGCAGCAGGGGGCACCTGAAATCCATCAGGACCGGATCAACTGGCATTCGTTGAATGCTCTTGTGCGTTCCCGGCACCTGGAAGGGATATTTTCATCGATGTTTACCCCGGGTGAAATGCCGTCGTCCCTTACCGGAGAATGGTTTGGTGCACGAATGCAGTACCTGGCGCAGGGGACGCTGAAACTGAAAGTCGCAACCCGGATTTTTGGGTGGCTTGAGGCGGCTGGGATCCCGGCGGTGGCGATGCGCGGACTTTCTCTTGCGCAGCGGATTTATGCGGATATTTCGTTCAGGCCCATGCATGACATTGATCTTTTGGTCCGGCCGGCGGATTGCGAACGGCTGTTTGCGGTCATGAGAGAGGCAGGGTTCGAGCCGGTTAATTTTTTTCGCAGTCAGTATGTTTACCGGATTGAAGGGATCACTGTTGAGATTCATTGGTCGCTGCTGACTAATAAACGATACCGGGAAAAGATCTGCGCCGACGAGTTTGTGCAGGCAAGGCTGCCCCATGAAACCCCGGAGGGGCTCATCTTCAGGCTTCCTGATGACAAAGAGATTATCGGTCTCATCACCCATGCCTTTATACACCATGAGCTTGATGAAATTCAGGCGCTTGTTGATATAGGGTATTTTTTAAGGCGCCAAGATCTGGACTGGGAATCGGTTGTGAGCTTTTGCCGGAAGGCGCGGCTGTCAAAGATGGCGCATTTTACCCTGGCGTTTATTGCTGGGTTTTTTGAACTTGACCGGGATGACATTCTGAAAAAATTCAATCTGCCCCCGGTGCCTGAAAAGATGCTGCAGACGTTTGAAAACAAGCTCTTTTCAGGGATATCCCTGATTGATTATCTGCAGACCAAGCGCGCCCTGTTCTACGTTGCCGAAGATCTGCCGGTAATACTTCGGGAGATGCTTCGGCTGTTTTCGAAACGCAACATCGTTGTTTTTGCCGATCTGCTTAAAAAAACCGTATTCAAACGTTTTAAGACTTTACCGGTCAGGTTGAAATAATATGTAACGACTCGGATTGCTGAGACTGCAGGTTGTTCGTTTTGTCTGAATCATAAAAAAACCGATTCAGAGAGATATTGCCTGTACCATAATGCCAACCGCCGATTGACCAAAGCAGTAGAATAACTTGTTAAATATTCATGCGTGACTGGAATGAATGAGACTGATAATTGTCAATATCTGGAAATAAACCGTAACAACCCTCAATGGCAGTCCGCCAGGGACAAGACCAGGGTTCTGCTGATCGCCATCAATGTGCCGGGATATTATTCCCTGCCGGTAAGGATTTTAAGTCTGGTTGTAAGCCGGGAGAAAATTCTTGAAGGGTTCTCAATCCGTTTTCTTGAAGCGGCAAACAATGAGGCTTCGGATGATCTGGCGCAGCTGGTCGGTGAGCTTTCGCCGGATATCGTCGGCTTTTCAGTGAATATCTGGAATCGCGAATTATCCCGCGAACTTGCAGGAATTATCAGGCAACAAAACCCCGGAGTCAAGATAATCGCCGGTGGCCAGGAATGCACGAATTCAATAGAAAATCCCCTTGAGGTGATGCCGGAGTTTGACTATGTGATTGACGGCGAGGGCGAACTTTCCTTTGTCGAGTTTCTGCGGCAATGGCATCCTGGTTCCGCGGATATCCGTGAACCGCAAAGCGTTTCAGGGCTGCATTACAGTATTCAGGGAAAACCCTGTTTTTCCGGTCCGGCCTCCATAGTCAAAAGCCTTGATGACCTGCCTTCAGTCATTCTTGCCGGACTGGTTGAGCCGCGGCGCAATTATAAGCTGGGGGTGATGCTGGAAGGGGCGCGGGGCTGCCCTTTCCACTGTACTTATTGCTTTGAAGGGGGGAGCGACCGCAAGGTTCGCTCCGCTTCCATGGCACGGCTTACCCTGGAGATCGAATATATGGTTGCCCAGGGGGCGGATTATTTTCACATGATGGACCCGGTGATCTGTAACAGCGACCCTGAGCGGTTGCGAAGCATTTCAAACCTGTTCAGGAAATTACGTGCTCGAAATCCTAATACCATCCTGCTGGTGGAGGCCTATGCCCAGCATATTTCCGAAGAGATCGGCGGCATGCTTGACAAGGGTTTTGTGGTTGATGTAGGTCTGCAGACGATGAATCCCGATACTGCTGAAGCGGTAAGGCGCAAACACCACCCGGAGAAGTTCCGCCAGGGTTTGAGCCGGCTCCGTAAATCCGGGGCCACCTTCAACATGTATCTGATCTGCGGACTTCCTTACGAAACATTAGGGACCTTTCTGCAGGGGATCCGTTTTGTCGTCGATGAAAAACCGCCGCAGCTTTTTCTCAACGAACTCCGTCTGTTGAACGGCACTCAGTTGCGCAGGCAGGCCGACGAATTAGGCTATGTGTATGATTCCAATCCGCCGTATGACGTATTTTCCACGCCCTGGATGTCGGAAAGGGAATTGAAAATATCCCAGGCACTCTCCAAGGTTTTTGAGCAGACGTATAACCTGAACGGCCGGTCGGTCTACTGTAAAGCGCCGTGGTATGCGTCGCCCAAGGAAGACAGCCGGGGCACGATAATCATGCCGCTTAATTCCCCCTGCTCCTGTAACTGTTCCGGATGCGCGATCTCCGCTGATACGGAGAATAGTCCGCGGCAATGGCATGACCGGGAAGCTGGCTACGGCCCTCTTGCCGGCAAGGATATCGAGCTTCTGGCCGGCAGCGACATTCCGGAGGTTTCCCTGCGGCAATACGCCGGACAATTACAGCTTGCTTCGGTACTCAGGACAAAACTTGTCGCGCCGCCGGAATTTCTGGTTGAAAAAGACCGGATCGGCAGATTGTTCAACAGCGGTATCTGGCATTACCGGACTTTTCTTGAAGCGCCGGACCTCAATGATCCGGAATCATCTGATGCGTTCAAACGCCGGATCGCGAACTTGAAAGAAATTATCCGGCCCATCGCTCTTCTCGGGTATGCAGTGTTGAATCCGCAACTGGATATCGTGCTGCTTCCGGGAGACTCGTCGCCGGAAAATTATCGGCGGGCGGTAATGACCATCGTTGAAATAATGCCCGGGGTAATCACCGTGCCTGCAGAACTTGACCTTCGAGAAGATGAATGGAGAAATGAACTGGCGGTGGCGTTTGAATGCTGCCTTGCAAATAAACAATGGCTGCGGCTGCCCCACAGGACGCTGGAATATGCCCTGCGCTTGAATGATAATTCCAGATCAATCATGACTGATCTGGAATATCTGGGTCTGGTCAGTCACGCGCAGAACAGGCCCCCCTGTTTTGTAGAAGAATGCTGACAATCCCTTACTGAGTCTTTGCTGGCAAAAAGACTTTTTTCGAGACCGAAAAGGATACAAGGTAAAACCATGGCGAATATTTTTATTACCAATTATTGTCCCCGTAAATGCTCATTCTGTTTTGCAAAAACACGAATCGGCAAATCCAGCAGAGAGTCGTCATCCAATTTCATGACGCGCGAAAATCTTCGCAAAGTTATGGATTTTCTCGAATTGTCCAACGAAAAACAGCTTCGCCTTCTTGGCGGTGAGCCGACTCTGCACCCGGAATTTCTTTCCATAGTCGATGAGGCCATCGGCCGCGGTTTCAGGGTGCATATTTTCACCAACGGCATGATGCCTAGAAAAGTGGCCGACGGCCTTGCCGAACATGATCCTGAAAAGATTTCATTTCTCTGTAATGTCTCGCCGCAGGCCAAGGACACGAAAGAGCAGCGGGCGCGGGTTCATTATGCCCTTGAGAAATTCGGCAGCCACCTGCAGCTTGGGGTGACGCTTACCGAACCTGAAATGGAGTATGAATATCTTCTGGATTATATTGACCGGTATAAATTAAGCAGACATATCCGCATCGGCATTGCGCAGCCGATTGTCGGCGCCGAAAACAGTCACCTGGGTACGGGGCTCTATCGTGAAACCGGAAAATTTATTGCCCGGATGGCGCTGGAATGTGAAAAGCGCGATGTGCTTCTGGGCTTTGACTGCGGGCTGACGCTGTGCATGTTTTCAGAAGAGGAAATCGGCATACTTGCCAAATGCAGCGAGGGTTTTAAATGTGTCTGCGGGCCGATTATCGACATCGGCCCCGACCTTGATGTCTGGAGCTGTTTCCCGCTAGCCGAGGTTTTAAACACCAAGCTTGAGCATTTCAAGACCCGGAATCAGATTGCGAGTTTTTACAATGATCTCCTGCATCCCTATAAGCAGCTTGGCGCCATGGGCGATTGTGTTCTGTGCAAATATAAAAAACGCAATCAATGCACGGGGGGGTGTGTTGCGCATACCATGAACGCCCTGAATAAGCGTCCGGCATTTGAGGCTCCTTTGCCCTGTAAGAAAGATTGTCCGGCGGTGGAAAAACAAACAATCGTTTGATTTTATTGTGTTATTAGGTGTATATTTTTTTCTTTCAGCTGAGAGGATCCGGCACAAGACACCGGATAATATGGTTTTGGGTGTTTTCCTTCAGGTTTTAATGGTTTTTTGTTCTTCATGCTTATTCAGCAGAGAGTTCTCATGAGTTTCGACTATCTTGATCAGGATGATCTGAGTGAGGACCTTCTGGCGATTGTTGGTGCGGTTCCCAAGCGCTGGGGGCGGATGGATTCGGTCAGTCGCCTGGCGGTTATAGAAGTGGGACGTGTTCTTCATGCTTCCGGTCTGCTTGACGGGAAAGACCGAAGAGGCGAATATTCTTTTGGCTTGATTGCCGGAACAAGGCGTGGTTCTCTTGCAACCGACCTTGCCTTTGCCGAGACTCTTTCCCATGGCCTGGAGACGGCTAGCCCTATTCTTTTCAGCTACACCCTGGCGAACACCGCTCTTGCCGAGGCTGCAAGCCATTATGGCATTACAGGTCCGGTGTACTCTATCTATTCTGAAAATCCCTTTGAGGATGCTGTTTCGGAAGCACAGCGATGGCTGAGTGAAGGATTTTTCCAGATAATGGTTGCCGGTGCTTTGGATTATTTCAGGTCTGGCGATGAAGAGATAAAGGAAGCTCGGTTCAGGATAATAAGATAACTGCTTTTGCTGCTTTCATAATAATAAAGATTTGTTGATTCGTTTTTAACAAAAAAAATGTGAGTTAAACATGCCCCATGTAACCCTGATTTACCCGAAATGGCCCAAAATTCCCGAGCAGACCGAGTTTCATCTCCCTCCTCATGGTCCGGTGTGCCTTGCCGCCACCATCCCTGCTGAGTATGAAGTTCGTTTTATCGATGAAAATGTTGATATTGTTGATTTCAGCGCAGAGACCGATATTATCGCCCTCTCCATGATGCTCACCTGCCAGATCCCCCGTGGCATTGAGATTGCCAGGAAATATCGTGAAATGGGGATTCCGGTGATCGCCGGCGGCATCAGCGTCATGCTCCATGCCGAGGAAGTTGCCAAAGAAGTGGACAGCATTTTTCTGGGCGAGACAGAGGGCGGACGTTTTGCACAAGTTCTCAGCGATTGTCTGAAAAAGCAGCTTCAGCCCCGCTATGATTATTTTCATGATTTTCCGCCCATCGAAAGCGTCGGTCCGGCGCGCCGCGATATATTGAATCGCGAGCGTTATATCTACCGGGGGGTGCAGATGGTGGATCTGGTGCATGCTTCGCGAGGCTGTCGTTTTAATTGTTTTCCTTGCGCCACCGCATATCTTGGCGGTCGCCAGTTCAGGCCGCGGCCTATTGAAAAGGTGGTTGAGGAAATCGCCGCCATCGACAATAACCGACTGTTTATGGTGGACAATTCCCTTGCTCAGGACAGGGACTGGCTCATTGAACTTTTTGCAGCGCTGAAACCGCTCAAGAAAAAGTGGATCAGTCATCCTATTCTCGATGAAGATGATATTGTCGCAAAAGCTGCCGATGCCGGATGCTGGTACGTGTATCAGGCGGTATTCGACACCTCGGATGTTATCCGCAACCGGGTGAAAAGGCTTAAGGATCATGGTATCGGCGTTGAGGCGGCGGTCCTTCTCGGGCCGGACAATCAGGATGCTGATTACATCAAGCGGCTGGTTGATTTTCTCCTTGAAATTGATGTGGAGATGGCGGAATTTTCTATCCTCACACCCTTTCCCCACACCCCGGTCACCGATCAATACGAAAAAGAGGGCAGAATTCTTCATAAGGACTGGTGCCGTTACACCACGGCCGAGGTTTGTTTTAAACCGGCAAAAATGACCCCGGAGAAGCTTCAGGAAATGTATCATTACGCCTGGGATATGTTCTATAAGGAAATGTCCCAGTCACTCCGCATGGCAAGACTTTTTCACAGTGTTGTCAAGAAGGAGATCGCCGATGATACGTATAAATCTCAGCCCCGGCTCACCAGTCGCCGCCGTGACTGGCAATTGAATCAAGGTACCTGAGAATGGGAATTGACTGCCTGTTGATTTCTACCAACCAGGTTGTGACACCCTTTCCGGTCTATCCTCTTGGTGTGGCCCATCTTGTCGGTGCCCTGGAGGAGGCCGGTCATCGCGCTTTTCATTATGATATCCTCGCAAACGGCGGCACCGATTCTTTAGAGAAATATCTCGCCGACTTCCGTCCCGCATTGGTCGGGCTCTCCATCAGGAATCTCGATACGGTGGACAGTACCGCCCCTCGTACCTATATCGACGCAGTGGTTAAAACCATGGAAATTGTCCGAAAATGCACGTCCGTTCCGGTGGTTCTTGGCGGCCCGGCATTTTCCATCCTGCCCGAAGAGCTGCTTGATTTCTTGAAAGCTGATTACGGGGTTATCGGTGAAGGAGAATTGCTGCTTCCCTGGCTTGCCGACCAGATTGAGACAGGCAAGCCGCCCAAGGAGCGAATCCTGCGATCCGAACCCTCGGACACTCCCTGGCGGCCGGTGAAATACGATAAGCAGGCAGTGGATTATTATCTCGGCTGGGGTGGAATGCTCAATATTCAGACCAAGCGCGGCTGCCCCTATAACTGCGGCTATTGCTCGTACCCGAGTCTGGAAGGCAATCGCTATCGGTTCCGCGATCCCGAAGCTGTGGCTGACGATGTCATGCGGGTTTCAAGGGAGTTCGGCGCACCGTATATTTTCTTTACTGATTCTGTATTTAATGATGCTGCGGGCCATTATCTGAAAGTTGCCGAGGCATTGATCCGGGCCGGCAACAAAACGCCGTGGTGCGGCTATTTCAGGCCCAATAAAATTGAAAAAGACCACCTTGACCTGCTTGTTCGATCGGGTTTAAGCGCCATGGAATTAGGCACTGATGCCTCGACGGACACTACCCTTGCGGGCCTTGATAAGGGTTTTAGTTTTGATGATGTGCTCAGGTTTGATGAACTGGCAAGAGACAGTGAAATATCGTGCGCCCATTTCATTATTTTCGGGGGGCCCGGGGAAACCGAAGAGACGCTTGTGCAAGGGTTAAAGAATGTTGAAAAACTCGACGGCTCGGTAGTGTTTGCTTTTTCCGGGATCAGGATTCTGCCGGGTACTGCAATTTTTGAGCGGGCGGTTCGTGAGGGAGTCATTGCCCCGGACCAGCCCATGCGCGAGCCGGTTTTTTATTTCTCTCCGGAAATTGCTGAACAGAAAATCAATGAAATGGTCTCCGCTTCCTGGAAAGGCCGGTTCGACAGGATATATCCGGCATCGATGATGGAAGACAGGATACGCCATTTACACCACAACGGTCATGTCGGGCCGATGTGGGATTTCCTTGTCCGCAGCAGAAAAAAGTAAATTTATTTCATGCCGGATGTATAATAAATCCTTCTTTGCCCGTCCGGGAGATTGTAGCGACTTAACTTAAGCAACATGCCTGATAAAGATAATCAAGATTTCCGTGCCAAAATACTCATGGTGATTCCGCTTTATAATCACGGCAGGACCGTAAGGACGGTTGTCACCAGAGCCTTGGACGCCGGTTGGCCGGTGCTGGTGGTTGACGATGGCAGTACGGACGGTGGTCTGCAGACTATTGCTGATCTCCCGTGTGAAACGCATCGGTTGGTGCCAAACCAGGGAAAAGGGGTTGCCATCCAGGCAGCCGCAAAAATCGCCGCTGAATCGGGCTATAATGCCATCATTGCCGTGGATGCGGATAATCAGCATGATCCTTCCGAAGCTGTTTTGCTGGCCGATGCAGCACAGGAAATGCCGGCAATCGTCATCGGTGCCAGGCGCATGGTGCAGGATACTGTTCCCCGGGCGAGCCTCTTTGGCCGGGCTTTTTCAAATTTCTGGGTGCGGTTGGAATGCGGTCAGGATCTCCCTGATACACAAAGCGGTTTCAGGCTCTATCCGGTGCAGGAACTGCTGGATCTCAAAATTCGCTCAAAACGATACGCCTTTGAGGTGGAAGTCCTTGCAAGGGCGGCCTGGGCAGGGATTCCCATTCGTTCGGTGCCGGTTTCGGTGCATTACCCGCCCAGGGAAGAAAGGGCCTCCCATTTTCATCAGATAAAGGACAATTTCCGCTTGACCGTGCTCCACACAAATCTGGTGCTGCGGGCGCTCAACCCCTGGCCCCATAAACGCCTGATGGAATGCCCCAGGGAATCAGTGGAGCTGTCAAAGCCTGGTGTTTCAATATTTCATCCGGTCAAACTGCTCAAGCGGATCTGCCTTGAACACAGTTCTGCATTCCAGCTTGCCGTGGCGGTGTGGATGGGTATTTTTCTGGGGGCTTTGCCGCTCATTGCCATCCATACCGTGGTCATTGTCTATGT
>JAHJJF010000028.1 GCA_018823135.1 Pseudomonadota bacterium | reverse complement strand
GAAAGATCCTGATACTTGGGCACGGCAACAACCGCAAGCACGCCAAGAATAACAATTACCATAATCAACTCGATGAGGGTGAAACCTTTTTGGCTATTCAGCATTTTAACTCCTCCAGACTCTATTATCTTTCAAACAAGTTACCCTTGTTACATTTTCATAACAAAATAAAATATAAAGAAGATAAATACAAGAAGTAAATAGAAAAAAATTCTCTGAAATTAGAAGCTTAATCCAAAAAAACGCTGTCATCATAAAACCAATAAAAGACACATCTACAGTCTAACAAACATAAGCACTCAATCTAAGCCGTTCTTCCGTGCCAGCTCGGATAAAAAAACATCAGCCTTGTGCAATCGCTTATTTAATCTGTGCTGAAACACAGACACACTATCGACCCCTACTCCATCCAACTGAAATATTTATCGTTTAAAATATCAGCCAAAATGTTTGTTAACGGTCTCAATACGGCTGTGAATGGGCGGCACCGCCTGATCATCAATCCAGACGTCCAGAACAGTGGGACGGCCTTCAGCCATTATATCCATTACCAGGTCCTGGTTTATCTGACCCGGGGTATCAATCCTGATCCCCCTGGCGCCGAGACCTTCGGCGATTTTGACAAAGTCAACCCGTTTATATTCAGAGCTGATGCCTTCGGGGATCGGCTGTTTGAAAAGTTTTCTGCCATGGTACACCATGCCGAGCATGGCATTGTTAAAGATAATCCAGATGACCGGAACATTGTAATTGACCGCAGTGGCAACTTCGGTGCCGTTCATCAGGAAACTGCCGTCACCGACAAGGGCGATTATCGGCCGGTCCTGAAATGCAATTTTAGCTCCGATGGGAGCTGCCACCGCATATCCCATGGAACCAAACCCCAATGCCACATAAAAGGAATACGGCCGGTCGATTTTCAGGTAACGAATTGCCCAGGCCATTGATGTGCCGATATCGGCAAAAAAAATGCTGTTTTTGGGAAAACTTCCCTGAATATCACGGATCAACTCTTTTGGATGATAATATTTTCCACCACTGGTGTCGAGATTATCATCAATTGCCGCATGCTTCCCTTTAAGAAATGCCAAGTCAGGTCTTGAAACTGCACTCCGCAGACATTTCTGGTCTATGTCTGCGCCGAGCTCTCTGTTTGCGGCATAACAGAGTTCATTGAGAATCGCCCGGGCGTCCCCTACCAGGCCAATCGTTGTATTATAATTTTTGCCGATTTCCTTGGTATCGATATCTATCTGAATAAGATGTTTCGAGGGTGCAAGCCGTTCATCCCAGCCGCCGGTCATCATCTCATTAAAACTTGTCCCCACAGCAAGCATGACGTCAACTTCTTCTTCAATTATGTACTCTTTGGAAGCAGGAGAACCGGCAAAACCCAGAACGCCCAAAGAAAGAATATGTGACTCGGGAAAAACCCCTTTTGCCTTTGGCGAAGTCGCCACCGGAATATCAAGAAGCTGCGCCAGTTGCAGGAGTTCATCCGCCGCCCTGGAAAGAATTGCCCCCCACCCGACGATGATTACCGGCCGTTTTGCAGCCAGAAGGGCCTTTGCCGCCTCAGTTACCCTTTCACGATCAAAAAGTCGCATGTCACAGAGTTTGGTAAACTCCCTGTTCTTTACCGCCGGTCTTTTCATGATATCAGCGGGAAGATTGATATGCACCGGCCCTTTACGCCCGGTTTGCGCTAAACGTATGCCCTTTTGCATCATGTACTGAGCACGATCTTCAGAAATAATCATGCCACTGTATTTAGTGAAATTACTGAATATATCAACCATGTTCATCCCTTCGTTCCCGGATTCCTGGATTGCACCTTTGCCAAATACAGAGGTTGCAACCTGGCCGGTAAGGGAACAGACCGGGATGGAATCAGCATAGGATGATGCAAGGCCGGTAATAAGGTTTGATGCGCCGGGGCCGGCCGTGGAACAGCAAACCCCCAACCGCCCTGAAACTCTGGCATAGCCGTCAGCCATGAAGGCCGCCCCCTGCTCATGCTTGGTAACAATGGGAACAATCTGCTGGCTTTTGTACAGAGAAGTATTCAGGTCTTCAATGGCTCCACCGGGAATGCCGAAAACATGGGACACTCCTGCAGATTCCAATGCTTCAACAATAATGTCGGAAGTGTTTTTTGTTGCTTTGGCTCTTTTGGCTTCATGCTTTATTGAAACCATATTTTTAATGGCGTTAATTTTATCCTGTATTCGTTCCTTTAAGACTCTGTCTTGTTTTTCATCCTGCCAATCAACCTGCTCGTGAAGTTTATTTACTGATTTCATAATCAAACAGCCCTCATTCTGCATACTTCAAAATTCCACAGAACACCTGAATTTATTAGATCTAAACAATCAAAAAAAACCTGACAATTACTTAAAAATA
Organism: Pseudomonadota bacterium; assembly: GCA_018823135.1. Lineage (NCBI taxonomy): Bacteria > Pseudomonadati > Pseudomonadota > Pseudomonadota bacterium. The sequence goes on along the minus strand of JAHJJF010000028.1, from coordinate 3,685 downwards.
TCCGCTCAATATTATTATTTCTTTTGTCTTAAAATGTTCTGCCCATCGAACAAGCTCAATAAATAGATGATGTAATAAAAGGCAAACAAAATCCCGATAAGGAAAGCAAAAGTTGTGCCACTCACCGGACTTTATATGTAACTCATACTTTGATACGCATGGTTATTGCAAAATCTCCTATAATCCATATCCTTTTTTTTTTCACTTTTAATTTTTTTCATCTTTTGCTGGGCCTTTTCTTCCTGTTTTCCGGAATAATAATTTCAATGAGATTAAGTAATTATCCTATTTGCAATAATTTAGGCACACCAATATCACCGAAGAACCTTGAAACCAAAAGATACATCGTGTGTTCAATTTATTAACACTTTATATTCTTAATCAGGAATTACTTTCCGGAATACTGGACATACCAACTGGAATTGATACAAAAAAGCGGAATAATTATTGAAAATTGCAGCGAAAATGGCTAGAAAAAAACTCAGAGAAAATCACATGTCCGAAACATATCGCATTTATCCGATACAATTAATTCTCGTCAGGAACGGCACGGGCACCCTTCCCCTGATAATCGATATCTTCGCAGCGAAAAGGGGGAGAGAGAATTTGGCACTGGGTTGAGTTGCTTGAAGAGAGCCTCGAAAATCTCTTCTACGGAAATAGAATTGATTTATACCTGCATCCCTCAGAAATAATTAACAGACGTCCACTCCACCATCTACATTCCAAACCGATCCCGTTACATAACTTGCTTCAGCCTGGGACACAATAACATGAGCAACTTCTTCAGGGAGTCCAAAGCGACCTAAAGGTATCGTGGCTATATGATAGGCACGAACAGCTTCGATTTCTTCTTCGCTTAGACCTAATTTATGAATAATTGGAGTATCAATGGCGCCAGGGGAAACAGCATTGACACGTATTTTCAACGGAGCAAACTCCCTTGCCAAGCTTCGCGTAAAGGCATCCATTCCACCTTTGCAGGCGGCATACAGACTGGCATTCGGTAAACCATTATTAACAACAATGGAGGAAACATTAATAACGCAGCCCTGCCGTTTTGTCAAAGCAGGAATAAGTTGTCTGATCAAATCAAGAGGACCGCGAAGATTTGTATTAAAAACCTCTGAATAAGCATTTTCCGTTGCCATATGCAATGGCAACAATCCTGGTATGGCTGCATTGTTTACCAAAACATCCAGTCCTGTTTCCATAAAAACGGCTGCCATTTTTTCAATGTCTTCCAGTTTTGACATGTCGGCTATAATAGATTTAACTTTCAATTTCTCTGCCGCATCTCTTACTCTTCCGGAATCCCTGCCGGAAATATACACCGTATACCCTTTGTCACGAAAATGTCTGGCGGTAGCAAAGCCAATACCAGAATTTCCACCGGTAACGAGGACGATTTTATTCATTATTACATCTCCATTCTTTTAATTGTATGTGAAGGAATTTTATGACGAGGCTATAAGGAAATACTAGTCTTCATCGTGTTCAGGTACCGGCCGTGGAGGTTTCCCCTGATAATCAATATCTTCACAACGAAGCGGGAAAAATGATCCCGGAGGTTGTTCAAGAGCTTCGGCATAACAGGCATGTGTGCCGCCATAAACAACAGCAGTGAATACTTGATAGCATTCATGGGGGGAAAATCCCTGATCTGCAAAAAAAGCCGACACGTAACCACAGATATTCATTGTCTCGTCAAATTGACTCTCCAAAACTCTTTCAATTTCAAAACCAAGCTTGAGATGATCACCAATCTCAAAGCCTAGCTTTTCTGTTACCATTTTCATTGCTATCACCCGCTCATCGCCTTTAGCAACCGGTCTGGCGTATCCTGTAATAACGGGTGGCGATGAAGGTCTGCGCTGCTGTTCTTTAACAATTTCTTCGGCAGTCATACCTTTCTGCTTTTTTATAAGAGCTTCGCGAATAAATTGGCTGCCAGCTAAAACAGGGGCAGAACCATACATTGGAGAATCAGCAGCCAATATTCCCGCGCAAACTGCTGCAACCGGGGTTGTCCGCATGGTCCCGGCAAGAGTACTCACCTGGTTACACCATATTCTTGAATCAGGCCAACTCATACAGATATAAATATTATCAATCCATTCAGCAAATTTCCGATCTATCATTCTACCGGTAATGTTGAGAACCAGAACCTGAAAAAAAGACACCTTACCAACGAGATCTTCCATCATGGAATACCCCTGGTTATAGATCGCCTCACCCGGAACCCAGCCACCTTTGCGAGCGTTGATTACCCCGCGGTGCTGATCCCAAAAGGACACATCATCTTTTTTTGGTTTTTGCTTGTTCATCAATAACATAATGCTCCCCATCCAAAAATGGCATTGCAGTAATGGGTTTAAACGGCCCGGAAAGTTCCAGGCCATGGGCTAACATACCAGGCGCAGAGATCAACTGAAAAATCCCTGTCCCTGCAGAAAAAGTAAAGCCCAGATCACAGAAAACTGCGGCCGCAACTCCAGTTGCCAGCCAACCCATATTATGGCTCTTCAATGCTTCGGCAAAAGAAATGCCCCATTTCAAGGCTTCACCGCTCCCAGGTAAACTACTGAGCATTGTGGCGTATTTCTGAGGCATCGGATCAATGCCGCTGAATCTGCTCCCGAATCCAGGTGCGATATGAGTATCACCGTCATACTCCTTTGCCATCTCGATCAATTCATCAACTAGTTGTCCGGCATCCTTTCCAATATGTTTGTTAAAAAAACGCATGGCTTCGCTCACTTCAACGCCGCCCAGATGGGCGCCGCCCATAGCGCTCAGGGCAATTGGCAGAATATGCTCAGGAAAAGTCTTACCCACACCTGTATTCATCGCCGCCCAGGTGGCAGGATGCCTGGGTCCCGGATTGATCATGGTAATCATCATTATTTCCAGTAATTCAGACTGTTCCCTGGTGGGCAATTCACCTCGAAAAAGAAGGAATAAGACATCAACAAAACTTTTTTTACGGGCCAATTCGATGATGTCGTAACCATGACATCGGCAGGATTCCGCCAGATATGGATTTTTATCTGAAGGCAGTTCCTCCCATATACGGGTAGATGCCCTTGAAACAAACTTCTCATCTCGCAGCTTGACTTTGGAGTGTTGTTCGCTCATTAGATTTTGCTACCTTATTTTCACTGTTGATCTTTTACCCCTTGAGCAGAGCAAGATTTTCTTCCACACTATCCATTATTATTTCAACTGTATCCAAGCCCACGGCCTGCTCACAGAAACCAATGCTTATTGAAAGAGATTCTTCAAAACCACTAAGCCCAACAACAAATAAGGGAGGATACGCGATAGGTGCGGTTAAAAAAGCATCCTCAACATCAGCGTCGGGGAAGATCAGCCTTTGCTTATCAATGTTCCCCATATTCGTCAACCACGGGGGTACATTTTTTGACCCTAATAAAAGATTAAAAATTAAAATAATATTTGTAAGCAGCAACCCCAAGGGTAAAGGCAATAACTTCAAATGAAAAATTGCAAAACGATCTGCGGCAAGGCCTAGCAAGCCATCCTTTTTAAGTCTCATTTGTCGATTGACTAAAGATATGGTTTCAGCAAAAGTAGCACCGATTTCTTTACCGATATTCAGCATAAAAAAACCGGCGATATTGGCAATGCCTCCCCCTTTTCCTGTCGAAAGATAACGACGGAG
>JAHJJF010000027.1 GCA_018823135.1 Pseudomonadota bacterium | reverse complement strand
TGTTGAGCTTCTCGATACTGCGATAGCTGAAAAAATCATCACCAAGAAAATGGCTGCCGATATCACCACCGCTTCCCAGAAAACCCAGCTTGAAATCGAAGCCCAGCGTGAACGTGTCGGCAAACTGAAAGCAACTTTGGCTGCAACCCCTTCTATTATTTCCAAACGTCTCCTCGCAGTAGCCGATTACCTGGTGAAAAAATCAGTATGGATCTTCGGTGGTGACGGCTGGGCTTATGATATTGGATACGGCGGACTTGACCACGTCCTTGCTTCCGGCGAGAACGTCAACGTCATGATCCTCGATACCGAGGTCTACTCAAACACCGGTGGCCAGATGTCAAAATCCACCCCGCGGGCGGCTACCGCCCAGTTTGCCGCAGGCGGCAAGAAAATGCCGAAAAAAGATATCGGCATGATCTTCTCCACCTACGGTAACGTTTATGTGGCAAAAATTGCTCTAGGCGCCAACCCGACACAGGTTGCCAAGGCAATTGCTGAAGCTGAGGCCTATGAAGGACCTTCACTGATCATCGCGTATGCCCATTGCATCAACCATGGATTCAATCTGGCCCAGGGACTTGAGCAACAGAAGAAAGCGGTAGCCTGCGGACATTGGCCGCTGTATCGATATAATCCTGAGCTTGAAGAACAGGGAAAAAATCCGTTGAACATTGACAGCAAACCGCCTTCCATGCCGTTTGCCGAATACGCGTTGAACGAAAACCGTTATCGGATGCTGAAGATGATGAATCCCGAGCATGCCGATGAACTTATGGCTGCCTCACAGAAAGATGTGGATAAAGCCTGGAGGTTCCTTGTTGGTCGGGCTGCTGCCCTTGAACCGGAAACCACCAAGAAAAAATAATCCGGCGATAAGCATATTATAAAAAAAGGCGGAAGAGCAATCTTCCGCCTTTTTTTTTGCACAGGAACAGCACCCTCAGGAGTTAAACGATCAAATCTGCTCAAGACAAGCATTCCCTGCCTATGAATACTTCCCAGGAGTGCACCGCGATATGCTTCAATATCCATTCCAATAATAATTGAATAAATTCTGTAAATTTCTTTACAAAAAACCTTATAGCTGTTTAATTTATTTAACTTTTCTGGATATATTCGACATAGTATCGAATATATCCAGAAAGTTGTTGTCCATATAATAATATCAGACGATCTGTTATTTTCTTAATTACAACCGTTTACCGGGAGTCGCCTTTTGCGGGCCCCGAATCATGCCTCGCGGCAACATTTACCACAATACTTAACTTAAAAAGGGAAGATAATGGTCCAAAATCCTCTCAATAAACTGACTGTGAAATGGCGGCTTATCTGGTTCATGCTTTTTATGCTGTTTTTGCTGGTGCTCACCGGCACCGGAGGCCTATTAACCATGAAAAGCTACAACACCGCTTTCTCATCCATGTACAATGAACAGATACTGCCATTAAAAGAACTCCGGCAGATAGATAATCTTGTTAACGTTGAAATAGAAAAGGCCGTAGCCAATATTCTCATTTCCAACAACATTCATTGGGAAGAGAATATAAAGATTGTTGAAAGCGCTACCCTTGCCATTAACCAGAAATGGGCAAAACTTCTTTCCTCTCAGGATAAACAGAAAACCACCTGGCTTTCTCCGGCTGATTCGTTGATTGCAAAATCAGGCGCCATTCTCGGGGATCTCACTGATTTTATCAAAAAGAAGGATGTGGATTCAATTGACAACCTCCATGATCAGAAACTCGCCACCCTTGCCACTGAGTATAAAAACACCATCGACGCCCTGATCGAAAACAGGATGTCAACGATACTTTCTGGTTTTGACACCCTGCAGAAGCGTTATTCCCTTTCGCAAATGGCATTTATCATCTCATTGATACTCGGTGCCGCTGTTTCCTTTCTCGCCGGATTCATTCTCCTGCGCGACATTAATATGAATTTCAAGCGCCTCAAAAAAACAATGGATCACGTCATGCAAGGTGATCTGACTCAAAGACTTGAAGAAAACAGCAATGACGAATTCGGCGTCTTGATTCACGGCTTTAATCAGATGTCTGATTATATCTATGATCTGGTGGCCAAAATCCAGCAATCGGGAATCCAGGTGACCAGTTCGATTACCGAGATCGCCGCGACAATAAGACAACAGGAAACCAGTTCCAACGAGCATGCCGCAACGATCAGTGAAATAGCCGCTTCTACCACCGAGATTTCCGCCACTTCCGCGAATCTGATGGATGCAATGAAAAAAGTAAACAGTTTGACCAAGAATACCGCCTACGCTGCAGGAGAAGGTCATTCCGGCCTTTCAAATATCAACCAGACCATGATGAAAATGGAAGACGCCACCGGCTCCATTGTTGAGAAACTGTCAATTCTCAGTGAAAAGGCAGGCAACATTGCCGGGGTTGTAAAAACCATCAACAAAATCGCCGACCAGACAAACCTTCTGTCCCTGAATGCCTCCATCGAAGCGGAAAAAGCCGGTGAATACGGCGCCGGTTTTGCCGTGGTTGCAACCGAAATACGCCGACTTGCCGATCAAACGGCCATGGCAACTCTTGACATCGAACAGATGGTCCAGGAGGTACAGTCCGCTGTTTCCGCAGGAGTAATGGGAATAGATAAATTCGCCGATGACGTGCGCACCAGCGTCCGGGAAATCCGCGGCAGCGGCGATCAGCTGGCAGGCGTCATTGAGCAGGTTCAGGTTCTCATGCCCCAGATAAATACGGTCAATGACGGCATCGAGGCCCAGGCGTTAGGCGCTGAACAGATCAGTTCTGCAACCAGCCAGCTCAGTGAGGCGGCGCAACAAACAGCCGAATCCATTGCTCAGACAAGTTCCACCATCAGCCAGCTTCAAGATGCAACCGAAACACTGAGAGAGGCTATTTCCCGCTTCAAAGTCAATTGAGAGGATAACACGATGCTGCTTCTCCTGTTCCATACAAGAGAAGGACGTTATGCACTGGCTACAGATCTGATTGTAGAAATTGTCCCTCTCATCAAAATGAAAAAGATTCCCAAGGCACCGGATTATGTCGCCGGGCTGATCAATTATCGTGGTAATCCGGTCCCGGTTATAGATCTTTGCTCCTTGACCGAGGGAAATCCTTGCACCCCACTGTTCAGCACCCGGATCATCATTATCAATTATCCTTTTGATAATAACACCAGCAAGACTCTTGGTCTCATCGCAGAGCGGGCTACGGAGACCATTAAGGCAAAAGTTTCAGATATTCACCCATCGAAAATCTTTCTCGATGATGACATTTCCTCCTTTGACGAGTCTAACCAGGAAGAAATAATTCAGCGGTTCGACCTGAAACGTATTATTCCCCAAAGAATTGTCTCAGAACTATATCAGGATTAATTGCTCAATGCCCCTTGCCGATATAGAAACCATCTTAGGACAAGCCATGGGCCTGAAAATAAGCACCATTGGCGAGGCAACCCTTGAACGGGCAATCAAGCGTCGCCTCAAGGTGCTGGGCCTTGATAATCAGGAAACATACATCCTCAGGCTCAAAACCTCCCTCCATGAAGTAAAAGAACTTATTGAAGAGGTGGTTATCCCTGAAACCTGGTTCTTCAGAAACAAAGCGCCATTCCTCGCCTTGACGGATTTTGTCCACAAAAAATGGGCAATCAACAGTAAAAAACAAACTCTGCGAATCCTGAGCGCGCCCTGCTCCACCGGCGAAGAACCATATTCCATTGCAATGACGCTTCTCCATGGCGGTTGGCCGGAGAACAGATTCCACATCGATGCCCTTGATATAAGTTCACGAGCGCTTTCCCATGCAAAAGAAGCGGAATATAATGACTATTCCTTCCGGGAAAAAGACTTCAATTACTGTTATAACTACTTCACCAAGACCGACGATGACAAATACAAGTTAAAAGAGCGAGTCCGAAAAAAAGTAAGTTTCTTTCAGGGCAACCTTCTCAATCCGAACTTTACCGGGAGCCTGGGCCTTTATGACATCATCTTCTGCAGGAATCTGCTGATCTATCTTGACCCGCGCTCTCAGCATAAGGCCATCAAAACCCTGGATCAACTTCTTGACCCTATCGGACTGCTGTTTATCGGCCATGCTGAGGCAGGAGTTTTCGGCATCGATCATTTTGTTGGGGCTCCTTTCCCAAAAGCCTTTGCTTTCCATAAGGTCGGCGCGGCTCATCTCTTTAATGATCCATCTCCCACACCGCAACAAGATACGCTTCTCTGGGCTCCCCCCAAAGATCCGAAGAGTCAGCCTTCAACCTTTTCCAGAGGGTTTGCTCCACAGCAAATCAAGGGGAGCAAAAATATCGATCTGGCCCATGCGCGGAAATTAGTTGACCAGGGCAACACCAACGAAGCAGCAAAAATCTGCGAAGAAAATATTCACATAAACGGCCCCACAGCCCCGTCATATTTTCTTCTGGGAATTATCAGTGATCTTGAAAAAGAGCCCGAGCGCGGCATCAAATTTCTCAGGAAAGCGGTTTATCTCGATCCTGATCATTGGGAAGCTTTGTTTCTTCTTTCCATGCTTTTGGAACGCACCGGCAATGAAAAAGAGGCGGGTAATATCCGCAGGCGGGCGGACAGGGCCCGGAGCAGACTGAAAAATGACCCTGCAGCCTCAGCCTAGCTTGATGATTTATAAACAAATACTGATGGACTCGGATAAAGTCCATCGTACCGCTTGAGGATGGCTACGCAGATACCGAATGCAGTGTGACCTTCGAGGTAAGCGGCTAACAGAAGACTCCGAAATTTTTTATATTAAGGTATAGTGGACTTGCGAAAACGCCGGCATACATTTATGGCATGTCGAACATTTCGCAAGCCCGGTACGACACATTAGAGCGCTTTCTCGAAGTCTCGTTACTTTCGCTTATCTACGACGCAAGCAATACTACTTTTGCAGTTTTTAACCACGAGGATCAGATTAGTTGACCGAAAACATTAAACACCCGAATAGCCCGTTTAATGGATGCTGGAAAGATATCGGCGTCTGGGGGACAACCTCGAAACGCCGAACCTGTGCCAAGCTGCAAAAATTTCTTCATTGCAGAAACTGTTCTGTGTTTTCGGCGGTAGGCCGAAGTCTTCTTGATCGGCCCCTTCCTCCTGAATACATCAATGAATGTACAGCAATGCTTGCAAGAGAAAAAACCGCGGGTGAAACGAAATCTCTCTCCGCTTTTGTTTTCCGAGCAGGCGGGGAATGGATAGCCCTAAAATCAAGCCTTATTCAGGAAGTAGTCAATATGGGATCGATACACAGCATCCCCCATCAGAGCACCAGTTCGCTGAGAGGTCTTGTCAACATCCGCGGCAGGCTGGAAATCTGTCTTTCCATCGGTGGCGTCCTGGGCATTGAAAGAGAAGAAAAGTCCGTGCCCACCAAGGGCGGGTTTATTTCGCCGGAACGATTAATTGTCGCGGCCAGTGAATCTCAGCGTATCGTTTTCCCGGTCAGCGAGGTTATCGGTGCAGTTCATTACAGTCCTGATATGTTACGAAATCTTCCGGTAACCGTTTCTGGCTCCCGGGCGAATTTCACCAAGGGAATACTCAGCATGAAAGATCGCGATGTCGGTTTGCTTGACGATAAAGCTTTGTTTGAAGCCCTTACAAGGAATCTTGCATGACCCAAGGAAACGGTAACGACTTCAGCAATATGTCAATGATGGACCTCTTCCGCATGGAGGCGGAGAATCATTGCGCAGCTCTTTCAGAAGACCTTCTTGCCCTGGAACAGTCTCCTGCTGACGATGAACTTCTGGAATCCCTGATGCGGGCCTCTCATTCCATTAAAGGTGCAGCCAGGATCGTCAACCTCAATCAGGCAGTCCTTGTCGCCCATGCAATGGAAGATGTTTTTGTCGCCGCCCAGAAAGGGGAAATCTCCCTGGCCAAACAGAGCATCGACATCCTGCTCCATGGCCTGGACTTTATCAATGATATCGCCAAGGTGGCCGATGACGGGCTGGACAACTGGAATACGGAAAACAAAGACAGGACGGAATCATTAACCAATAATCTTACCGCTATAGCAAAGCAGGAAACTCCGGCTTCCGAGAAAAAAACACCGGCCACAAAGACTCCAGATAAAAAAATCGAACAAAAGCCGGAGCCTCAATCGGCAAAGCCTGTTTCAAGCGGCTCCCTTTCAGACATGTCGATGATGGACCTCTTCCGCATGGAGGCGGAGAATCATTGCGCAGCTCTTTCAGAAGACCTTCTTGCCCTGGAACAATCTCCTGCTGACGATGAACTTCTGGAATCCCTGATGCGGGCCTCTCATTCCATTAAAGGTGCCGCCAGGATCGTCAATCTCAATCAGGCCGTCCTTGTCGCCCATGCAATGGAAGATGTTTTTGTCGCCGCCCAGAAAGGGAAAATCACCCTGGGCGAACAGAGCATCGACTTCCTGCTTCAGGGATTGGACTTTATCAATGATATCGCCAAGATGCCCGATGACGGGCTGGACAACTGGAATACGGAAAACAAAGACAGAACGGATTCATTAACCAATAATCTTACCGCTATAGCCAGGCAGGAAACTCCGACTCCAGAGAAAAAAGCACCGGCCACAAAAGCTTCCGATAAAACAATCGAAAAAAAGACACGGTCTCAACCACAGGAAACCCCGGAAAAACAAACATCCCCTGAACCACCTGAAGTCAAGCCCACACTAAAAACAAAACCGGCACCAAGCGCCGACCGGGCATTAAGGGTTTCCTCCGAGGGCATGAACCGTCTGATGGGTCTTGCAGGCGAAGTCCAGGTTGAATCCCGCTGGCTTCCTTCTTTTTCAATGCGGATACTTCGTCTCAAAAACAAACAGGACCAGTTACATCGCCTCTATGAATCCAGAAGGTTCGACATCAAATCCGAAAGTCTTGGCTCTCGTGGAGAAAAAACATTCAAGGAACTTCAGCTTAAACTTGAAGAGTGCCGATTGCTGCTGAATGACTACATTGCAGAGTGTGAGGACCACTCCAGGCGCGGCACCGAAATAGCCCATCGGCTATACCATGAAGTACTTGCCAACCGGATGAGGCCATTTTCTGAAGGTGTCCGCGGATTTCCCCGCATGGTAAGAGACCTTTCCCATGAACTGGGCAAAGACATCCATTTTGAAATAATCGGTCCGGAAACCATGGTCGACCGCGACATCCTGGAAAAAATCGAATCGCCGCTCAACCATCTGATCCGCAATTCCATTGACCACGGCATCGAATCACCGGAAGAACGCCTATCATCAGGAAAACCTTCATCCGCAAAAATTCGTCTTGAGGCCAGGCACAGTTCCGGGATGCTCAATATTACGATTTCCGATGACGGTCGGGGTGTGGACTATGAAAAAATCCGTCAGTCAATTATCGAAAAAAATATGACATCCCGTGAAATGGCCGAGGACTTGAAAGAATCCGAGCTGATGGATTTTCTTTTCCTGCCGAATTTCAGTACCCGCAAGAAAGTCAGCAAGGTCTCCGGTCGGGGTGTTGGACTGGATGTGGTTCACAGCGTTGTCCATGAAGTACGTGGCGTCGTCAGGGCAACTTCGGTGCTGGGCAAAGGCACGAGTTTTGAAATGCAGCTTCCCCTGACCCTTTCGGTTTTGCGTGCCATGCTTGTAGACATCTGTAATGAACCCTACGCATTTCCCCTCATGTCTATTGATCATGTCATCAAGCTTCCTGAAACGGAAATTAAAGAAGTTGAGGGACGCCAGTATTTCACCCTGTCGGATAAGAGAATCGGACTCCTTTCAGCCCGGCAGATCCTCAAAAAAGCCGATGCTCAGAACAAAGATGATGAACTCCTTATTGTAATAATCAGCGACCGCTTAAACCAGTATGGCCTGATCGTCGATAAATTCATCGGTATCCATGACCTCGTTGTCCAAACGCTGGATCCACGACTCGGAAAAATCAGAGACATCAGCGCCGCAGCGATCCTGGAAGACGGTTCGCCAGTGCTCATCCTTGATGTTGAAGACCTTGTCCGATCCATGGATAACCTCATTTCAGATAACCGTCTCAAACGTGTCGTCCACCTGGATGCATTAAGTGAAGACCGGGCGGTCAAGCGTATCCTTGTTGCTGATGATTCGATCACTGTCCGTGAAGTGGAACGTAAAATGTTGAGCGCCAAAGGCTATGAGGTGGATGTGGCAGTCGATGGAATGGACGCCTGGAACGCTGTACGCGAAAGGGAATACGATCTGGTGGTCACCGATGTCGATATGCCGCGCATGAACGGAATTGAACTGGTCAATCTGATTAAAAAAGATCCTCAGTTACGATCGATTCCGATTATCATCGTCTCTTACAAGGATCGTGAAGAAGACCGCAACCGGGGGCTTGAAGCAGGCGCTGATTATTATCTCACCAAGGGAAGCTTCCAGGACGAAACCCTGGTAAACGCTGTTGATGACCTGATTGGTGCCCCTGAGTTCTGAACAGACACAGAGAAAAAAGCTGGCGACTTAACCGTAAAACCCAAACATTCGCCATAGCAGCAAAACCGGCACAAATAACAAATACGCTAAAACCCAAGAAAAACCAAGTAACAGGAAAACAACGTGAGAATAGGTATTGCAAATGATTTAGAACTGGCCATTGAAAGCCTTAAATCCGCCCTTTCCTCTGTTCCGGAGTACTCCATAGCATGGATTGCACGAGATGGCCTGGAAGCAGTCAAGCTTTGCAGGGAAGATACACCCGATCTGATTCTCATGGACCTGATGATGCCCAAGATGAACGGGGTTGAAGCAACCCGCAAGATCATGAAGACAACGCCCTGCGCAATCCTCATTGTTACCGCTTCGGTGGGTCTCAGGTCTTCCATGGTGTTTGAGGCTATGGGCGCCGGCGCTCTTGATGCAGTATCAACCCCGGTCTTCGGTGAAACAGGCAAGAAAAACAGTGTCAAAGAACTTCTCCAGAAAGCTTCAAGCATTAATAAATTGATCGGCTCCCTTCCCAGAAAAAAGATCACCCCACCGACCATTAAAGTTCAACCGACAGATTTCAAAAACAACCGGCTGGTTGTTATCGGATGCTCAACGGGCGGGCCACAGGCACTGGTTAAAATCCTTTCGGATATTCCCGCCGATTGTCCGGCATCTTTTGTCGTCATCCAGCACATGAATGAAAAATTCACCCCTGATATGGTAAATTGGCTGAACAGCAAAACCAAGTTGTCGGTAAACCTTTTAAAGGAGGGTGATCAACCAAGGCCGGGTGTTGTTCTTTTTCCCTGCACAGAGGTTCATGCAGTGATAAACTCCAACAATCGCATCACCTATTCAAAGGGCGATAAAGAAAATTTCTATCACCCTTCCGTTGATGTCTTCTTCAACAGCGTTGCCAGGAACTGGCATGGGAACTGTATCGGTGTTTTATTGACCGGTATGGGCCGCGACGGCGCAGAAGGCCTGCTTGCCCTGAGAATGCGTGGCTGGCATACCATAGCGCAGGACGAAGCAAGTTCCGTGGTTTTCGGCATGCCGAAAGCAGCCATAGAACTGGGCGCAGCGGAAAAAGTATTGCCTCTTGATGAAATTGGTGCAACTATAACGAATCTTGTTGGTACAAAGTGATATAATTATGGAAAATAATAACGATAATACACCCGAGACTTTCGCAGGGCTCAAATCCTATCGGATCAAAGTTCTGCTGATTGACGATCAGCAGATTATCGCCGAAGCCGTCCGCCGCAGTCTGGACGGGGAGAAAGATATAGATTTTCATTACTGCCAGGATCCCACCAAGGCCATAAACATGGCCATGGAACTCAAACCGACACTTATCCTTCAAGACTTGGTCATGCCTGAAATTGACGGCCTGATGATGGTCCGTTTCTTTCGAGTGAATCCCATAACCTCAAAAGTCCCGATCATTGTCCTTTCAACCAAGGAGGAACCCGAAATCAAAAGCGAGGCCTTTACCGTCGGTGCCAATGATTATCTGGTAAAACTCCCGGACAAGGTCGAACTCATCGCCCGAATCCGCTACCACTCACAATCCTATATCAACCAGATACAGAAGGATGAAGCATTTGAGGCCCTTCGCAAAAGTCAGCAGCAACTTGCCGAGGCCAACAAGACCCTCCAGAAGCTTTCTTCCCTTGACGGTCTTACCGGAATTGCCAACCGCAGACATTTTGATGAGGTTCTTAGTCAGGAGTGGATGCGCTCCATGAGATATGAACGCCAACTCTCACTCATTCTCCTCGATATAGATTTTTTCAAACTCTATAACGACAATTACGGTCACCAGAAAGGCGATGAATGCCTGAAACAGGTTGCCGCAAGCCTTGAAAAATCCATCACCCGAGAAACAGACATGATCGCCCGCTATGGTGGTGAAGAATTTGTCGCCGTGCTGCCCGAAACCGGGGAGAAGGGAGCTTGGAAAATAGCTGAAACCATGCGGGAAAACATCCAGAACATGAAAATTCTGCATGAGAAATCCAAGGTAAACGACTTTGTCAGTGTCAGTCTCGGCGTATGCACGACAATACCCATTCAGGACTCCAAACCCGAAGCGCTTATTGAAGCTGCCGATCAGGCTCTTTATGCGGCTAAAGAAGAAGGAAGAAACCGGGTGATAACCGGCAAGATGAGTTGATTTCCTTTTTTACCCTTTGTGTGTCTGCAATCTTTGCTGAGCAATGCCTCTCCCCATTTAACGTGACAAAAAGCCTGCTGATCATCAGCGCAATCAATGCGCTTGTCTTCCTGACATTTTCACAAGTTCGGGGAGACACTGCCTTTTATTCCAGAAACCAGAACCCCTTTATCCAGGTTTTCGGCCTTCCAGCCGCAGAATCCGCCGCGTTGACAGAGAAAAATCAAATTGACGGCCGGGTGGTGCTCGACCTTGCCAATAATTTTTCTCTGGGCGTCACAGACAATGAACGGATAATTCTCGACGGCGAGTCCAACAGGATCACCTGCGCTTTCCGGTATGGTTTAACTGAAAGCGTCGAGCTTGGCTTTGATATACCCTATATTTCACATGAAAGAGGTACGCTTGATAACTTCATATCAGACTGGCATGACTTTTTCGGTCTCCCTGATGGTGATCGCGACAACCGGAACCCCAAATTACTTGAATACGAATACGAAAAAAACGGGGATGTCCTCCATAGAACAGACAGCGCATCCCATGGACTCGGTGACATCTTTGTCTCAAGCGCCTTCCTGCTTTACGGCAACAAAGCCCAGAGCCGCAATATTTCCCTGCGTCTCTCGCTCAAACTCCCCACTGGTTCAAGTGAGGATCTCCACGGCAGCGGCGGTACTGATTTTTCCTGGCGCCTTGCCGCAGACGATGCCCTTTCCCTCTCTTCCTGGAAGATAACCTATTGGGGATCTGCAGGCCTGTTGTTCCTCGGCAAAGGAGATGTGCTTGAGGAAATCAGAAACGATCTGGTTGGCTTCGGCAGCATGGGAGCCGGGTGGAAAATATTTGACTGGGCGCACCTTAAGCTACAGCTTGATGGTCATACCGCTGTATTTGACAGTGCACTTGAGGAACTGGGGGATGGTGCGGTCCAATTGAACATGGGTACAACAATTCATTTTGACCATGACCTCTCCCTGGATTTAAATGTTATAGAAGATATCATGGTCAACTCAAGCCCTGACGTAGTCTTCCACGTGGCTATTCGCAAAAAACTTTAGGGAACGCATAGTTATAAAATCATCTTTCCCTGATCGGATAAATATTTTAACTTATTGAACGATCATTCTTTTTAACGTTTTTAAAAAAGCTTTCGAATTTTTCTTTGCCAGGCACTATACCAGAACAACAGGTGGATCTGGCAGGAAGAACCGGAAGTTTGCCATAAAACCACATGCCCGGCCTGCCAGCGAATTGCTGATAATTTCCCTGCCGGAGAAGTTGAAATTAAGGGAAGTTTTTATTACAAGCATCACAAAGAACACATGAACCTGATCCACAACCGTGAAAAACAAGAAATGAAATTTTATCCCATGGAACGGATCATGTCGGTTGACGATCAGGATAACTGTATCAGAATAGCAACCACCGGCATCCATCTCGCCAGAAAAATCGGCGAGGGTTTGGTGCACTCTTATCAGGGACAACTTCAATTCACCGATGGAGATGCGGAAAAGAATATCCGCGTGATCTGGGAAAGAGATTAAAGCCACCCCTGGCCTTTTCTCCGGCTTCAAACCGCCCAAGCTCCTTGAATGAAATCTTCAGATATTCCTGCCAAACCGAACTACTCCCCGCATCCGAACCAAAAAACACTGCAACCCCAAACACGATTTTCGACCAAAAAATCCAAAGCAGCCATTGTCCCCGGAGTCTATCGGAGGACAGATCATTATTATATCAGTAGAATGGTGATCTGCAGATGCCGAAAAACTATCAAGAGCCTTCCGGAGCTGGCAGCAAGGTCCTCACAAACAAAAACTGGTAATTTTCACCCAACCTCTTGGTTTCTTTAAACTTGACAGTGCCTTGCTGTTTCCACTATAAATAATAGTTGTCATTATATATTTAACGTAAATTCGACTCCAACCGCTTTCTAATATTTTTTTGTTGAATGATTCGTTTATGAAAAAAAAACTTCACATCATCATCACCGGCGAGGAAGGCGAAGCTAAAACTTTTGTCATTTCAAAGCTTCGCCTCAAGGCACTCCTCAATTTCACCCTTGCTACTTTTTTCATCCTTTCTCTCTTGAGCTTTGCAAGCATAAATCTTTTCATGAAGGGCTCAGAGCTTGAATCAACCGTCCATACTCTTAAAACCACTCTTCAAACCACCCAGAAAAGCAACTTTTCCCTGCAAGAAAAAGTCACGACCCTGGACAAAGAAAAAGAAGAGCTATTGAACGGCGCGGTTAATGAACTGAACAAAAAAAGTAAACTCATTGAGTCGGTATTGTCCACTGTAGGCATTGCGCCGAAAACCAAAGAAAGCAAAGAAAACAGCGGCGGCCCCTTTACCCGGCTTCCCGTCCAAAATGCCGAAGACATTCTTTTTACCGCAGAACATTACCTGGAAACCATCCAATCCATCCCTTTAGGACCTCCGTTTCGAGGGATAATCACTTCAAAATTTGGAAGACGGGTAGACCCATTAAATGGCCAGCCTGCATTCCATGAAGGAATCGATATCCGCGGCAAAATGGGCACACCCATAAAAGCCACCGCCAACGGCAAGGTATTAACCCGCGGTTACAATAGCGGTTATGGCTGGTTTCTGGTTATTGATCACAACAACGGCTTTCGATCAAAATTTTGTCATCTCAAAAAAATTCTAGTCCAACAAGGTGAAACAATTACCCGTGGCCAGAAAATCGCCCTTCTCGGCAACAGCGGCAGAAGCACCGGACCGCACCTCCATTATGAAATCCATAATGACGATAAAATAATAAATCCCACAAAATTCTTAACAATCGCCAACTACATTAAATAAACCGGAGAGTATTATCCATGGGCCTATTTAAGAATGGGGGAAACAAGACTGTCCCCAACTCGATTAATACGGCTGAACGTGACGCGATAACCAGCATCATAGACAAGAATATGACAATTGTCGGAGACATAACTTTTTCCGGAAAGGCAAGGGTTGACGGCAGGATCGAAGGAACTGTCCGTGGTGAATACCTTATCCTCAGCGAAACCGGCTCTATCAAGGGGGATATCGACGCCGGAACCGTTGCCTGTTACGGCAAAATAGAAGGAAACATTAAAACCGACAAATTTTATGCTAGAAACCCTACCCATGTCACCGGCAAGCTTGAAACTGGTGATTTAACCGTTGAATCAGGAGCCACGATCAATGGCGAAATCAGGGCCGCTATCAAAAAACTGAGTGTTGTGACAGGCGGCGGACAGACTGAAGCGGACAAAAACAAGACGTCATCACAATATTAATATTTTTCATCCAAAAATTGCACACGGGCCATGGAAGAATCCAAGGCCCGTTTTTTGTGCCGGCAACACACCTCGCCAACTCCCCATTCCATTACAATAAATCTTTATTTCATACTAAAATATAATCCTTCAAAATCACTGATAAGTCCCCGCAGAGTCGTTACATTATCAAGCTCGGTTGTCTGTTTGCATTTCATGGCAAAGACCAGCAATTTATGAAGCGCTGCAAGTTTTTGCTCATATTTCTCATCGCCCGGCTTGATCCTTTGCGTAAGAAAATACTGAGAAACGATTTGCTGAAACTCTTCCGCATGCTTTTCCTTGTTCATCACCCAACGTACCAGTTGATTGGCGTTATGATCCTTTTCCTTCTTAATTTCCACAACCTGCTTCATTGCCTTTTCGATGGTGTCCGCATGTTCTCTGAGCATTGCAATTCGCATCTTGTCATCATATATTCCACAGGGCACTTCACAATGACCCCATACCACCGTTGAGTAAGCAAGAGAAACTAACAGACATAACAAAATCGACATACTTTGTTTTTTCATAACATCCTCCTTTGTTAGTAAAAAATTAGTCTTAAAAACTCAGTAGACAAGTGTCTGCCCAGAAATGAGGTTTTCGGGGTCTCGTAACCTCCAGTTCCTCTATGTTTTATTTTTTTGAGAATGACGCAGAAATCGGGGAAAAAGGCCTTTATGGGTTGACACTATCCTTGTTGTATGAATAAATCCCCGGGGAATGCAAGGGAAAAAACCCAAGGTCCAGAATCTTTTACTAACCTGTCTTCTATACTATTATTCGAGCAAATAAATGATTAACCAATCGATATAAAACCATTTTCTTGACAGAGGGATTAAAGCAATTTAGTTTAACAAGTGTTTAAAAAATACTACGCTCGAAGTCTCACTCTGTTGGCTATCTGCTGATGCAGTTTTAAAATTCGGCAAACAATGCTCATTTACCCAATGTAAACTACGCGTTGACGCCTAATTTTTTCCTGTCTCAGCTGCGCTCGCATAATTTTCTACCGCCCTGTTTTAATTTTACAGTTTTACGTTGAGTCATCGTTTTACAAAAAACTACAATTCGCTCCCTTGCAACCGCATAAAAAGGTGATTCATGGCTACCCAAAAAAAAGGCTTCCTTTCCCTGCTGCTTGCCATACTTTCCGTTTTGTTCATCCTTTCCCTCTACTTTCTCCAAAACCCCTTTATTGAAGCCTTTGAAGCTAAAACATATGACCTGCGATTCACGACAATGCGAGGACCGGTTAAGGCCGACCCGAACATCTCAATCATTGCCATTGACGAAAAAAGCATCGCTGAAATCGGCAGATTCCCCTGGACCCGGACAAATTATGCAAAACTTATTGATGCGGTTGCCGCTGCCGGGGCTAAAGCCCTTATCATGGACGCCTTCTTTCCTGAAAAGGAAAACGACAAGACAGACAGGGAATTTGCAGCAGCCATGGCACGAGCGAATAACGTCACTCTGGCTGTAGCTTATGATTTCAACACCGACGGCTCAATTAAAGGTGTCACTAAAAATATTCCGATTTTAGACCGCGAATCATCAGGCTCGGCCCACATGAATTTCCAACCTGACATTGACGGCATCAATCGAAGAAATATGCTGGTTGTCACCCACGAGGGGAAACAAGTTCCTTCCCTGGGACTCAAAGGCGCCATGGCAGCTTCAGACATTAAAACAATTACCAGGGAAGATTTTGCTGTTGTCATGGGCAGCACGCGAATTCCCCTCGACAGTAATGGCATGATGCTCATCAACCACACCGGACCGCCGAGAAGTTATCCGTGGTATTCATTTTCCGATGTTATCCAAGGACAGGTCCCCCCTGAAAAACTGAAAGACAAAATCATCTTCATGGGTGCGACCGCCCTTGGTATTTACGATATGCGGGTAACATCCTTCCATCATAATATGCCCGGAGTGGAAGTACATGCGACCATTGCCGACAATATTATCAATGAACGATTCATCCGCCAGACAGGGATGGAATCCGTCGCCGACATGGGTTTAATCGTCATCCTGGGGTTTCTTTCCTATTTCATTACCGCCCGCATGCGACTTCTGACCGCCCTGCCTCTCTTGTTAGCCATAGCCGCGGCCTTTACCTGGTTGAATTATATTGCGTTTATCTCCGGCCACTCAATCAGCATGATCTATCCATTGAGCAGTCTTTTTCTGAGCTACACTGTCTCCGGAGGATTCAAATTCATCACCCTTGACCGCCGCTCAAAGGAAATGCGCTCAATTTTTTCAAGCTATGTGTCACCTAAAATTGTCGATCAACTTGTCAAGGATCCCAGCTCCGCCCAGATCGGCGGCGACACCAAGGAAGTAACCATTCTTTTTTCCGACATAAAAGGATTCACCACCTACAGCGAAAGGAACAATCCCTTCAAGGTGGTTTCAACGCTGAATGAATATCTTGCCGCCATGACCAAGATGATCCTCAAATTTGACGGAACAGTGGACAAATTTTTAGGTGACGGAATCATGGCATACTGGGGCGCGCCCCTTGCCCAGGAAAGCCATGCTGAACTTGCTGTCAGCTGTGTCAACGCCATGGTAAACCAGATGAAGCAGCTCCAGAAAAAATGGGAAAAATCCGGCACCCCTCCCCTTTCCTTCAGAGTCGGGATTCACTCAGGGGAAGTCATTGCCGGAAATATCGGTGCCAAGGGAACAAAAATGGAGTACACGGTGATCGGTGACAACGTCAATCTTGCGGCAAGACTGGAAGGCACTGCTAAATTTTACGGTGTCGATATCCTTGTCAGTGAGAATACTTTCAATCTCACAAAAAACAAATTCATCTATCGGGAACTTGACAGAATACGGGTGGTTGGTAAAAGCATCCCCGTTGGAATCTATGAATTATTAGGTCCAGTTTATGATTCTGAAAAAGACAAACTTGAAGCAATTGCCAATAAGTTTAAAGAAGGATTAACCTTATACAGGGGAAAAAAATGGGGCAAGTCGTTGGAAATATTTGAGATGTTCTGCAAGGTCAACTCTGATGATCGTGCCTCAAAGCTCTATGTTGAGCGCTGTCAGTATTTCATGAAAAATCCTCCTGCCGATGATTGGGACGGAGTGTTTGATCGAGGCGAAAAATGATTTTTAAAAATGCTTAATATACGATTCATGAAACTTGTTAAAAATCTGTTATAATAATTTCACGATATAGTTTAATCATGATGGACTCGTAAAAGTCCATCGTACCGCTTTAGTCTGGCTAAGCAAAAAGTTGATATATAAGGAGTAGTGGTGTCGCGAAAGCGGAGGCATACATATGGTATGTCGAGCAGTTCGCTACCCCGCTTCGACCCAGTAGAGCGACTTTTTACCACGCCATCAAATCATAATTTCAAAAGACTGGGGAGTAACAATGAGAAAACTGTTTCCCGTATTCCTTGCCCTCACTCTGGCCGCCTGTGGCGCTCCTTCACTTCCACCCCCTTCACTCATTTCACAAGTTCAGTTTCTAAATGAAATCCAGGCCGGTTCTCCAGGCGCAACGGCAGTGGACCAGCAAGGCAACATTTATGCTGCACAGCAGGACGGCAGCATCAGGGTAATCAACAAGGAAGGAAAACAAGTTGCAACCTTGCCCGTACAAGACCAGAAAGGCAGGCGTATACTCAAAAAGCCTGCAGGAATTGCCATCGACAACGACCTCATTTATGTCACCGACAATGCCCTTGACCACGTTGCCATCTTTTCCACCAATGGTGAGTTTCTGGATGCCTTCGGTAAAAGCGGCAAAGGGCCTAAAGAATTCGATGAACCCCGGGGCATCAAGGTTTACCAGGGCGTTATCTATGTCGCGGATTACGGCAATGACCGTATCCAACTTTTTGGCAGCAACGGCGTGTTCTTGAAAATTATCGACGGTCCCCCCATCCCGAAAGCTACTGCTGCAATGTCTGAAGAAGAGGCCGCGAAGCTTACTAACCAGGGTTCTAAAAACCGCATAAAGGAACCCATTGACGTAGCTGTTGATTTTCAGGGACAACTATATGTTGTTGATGAAGATGCCCAGCAGGTAAAAATCTATGACCACAATGGCAATTTTATAGCAATAATGCCTGAAACCTTTAAGCCTTTGTCAGTGGAAATCACCCCTGACGGCATCTATGTCGCTGACAGTGAAAGCTATAGTATAAAAAAATTCAGTCTGGACAGAAAACTCCTTTTTTCATTTGGATCCAAAGGCGAAGCCCGCGCACAATTCAAGTCAATGGACAGTTTGACCGCGGACAGTCAGGGCAGAATTTATCTCACCGACCGTGGAAAAGGGCTCATTCATGCATTCCTTCCTGAAAAAGGCAGACTAACCCAACCCTGGGAAATGCTGCCGCCGCCAGTATCCACAAAATGGCTCGCCAATGTCAACACGATTGCCGGGAGGGGTGTCTGGGACGGGAAAACAAGCATTTATACAATTGACAGCAAAAAGAATGCGATCCTGAAAATCACTGATGGGATAATCGCAAACTCCATCCAGCTTAATGACATATCACCTGTAGCTCTTGCTTTAGAAAAATCAGGGGACCTTCTCGTACTTGATGGCAAAGGCAAGCGGGTCGTGAGAATGACTGCTGACGGCACGATTGTTTCCACATTCGGCTCCCCGGGCAGCGCCGCAGGCAAACTTTCAAAACCTACTGACCTTGCGGTAAACAGCAAGGGAATCATATTTATCGCCGACCGCGGCAATGAATGGGTCCAGGCCTTCAGCAGCGATGGAGTTTTTCTGAATGTCTTAAGAGATACCACGGCTGCCCCCCTTGATGAACCAATTGCCATTTCCCTGGACGATAAAGACAATCTCTATGTCCTGGATGCAGATCGCATGATGGTCGCCGCCTATTCACCGGAAGGCAAACCCATGTATGTTTTCGGCAGAAAAGGAGACAGTCCCGGCGATTTTGATGATCCGGTTGATATCTACGCCACAACCCAGGAAGTTTTTGTTCTTGATAATGACACTGAAAACATAAAAGTCTTTTCAAATGAAGGCCGTTTTTTGCGGGCAATAGGTATCCCCGGTGATTCCAAAGGTGAATTCAACAGCCCTACAGCGATTACTCCCATGGGTAAAACCGCCTTTGCGGTCTCCGACGATGATAATAAGAGAATCCAGATTCTCGCCAATGTTTACACACCAATGCAAACAAAAGGTTTAGCTGCTGAAGGCGGCATGCATTCTGTAAAACTGATCTGGCAACCAAAGGATGAACCTTACATCTCAACGTATACCATCCTCCGCTCAGACCTTGCTGATCAGGCCTTTGAACCCATCGGCACAACGGAATCAACCGCTTTCACCGATAATACGGCCCTCCCGGACAAGGACTACTTTTACAGAGTCGCAGCCATTGCGGAAAACGGTAATCAGGGGCCTCCCGGTGATACTGCTGGCGCACTCAGTACAAAATATATCCCAGCAGCCCCTTCAAATATTGAAGCCCTGCCGGAAGAATGGAAAATCACCTTGAAATGGGAACCAAGCACCGAAGGCTTTGTTACCGAATATATGGTCTACCGAAAAGATGATGGCGAAAAAACCGTGATCGGCAAAACCTCTGTGCCGTCCTTCACTCAGGATTCACTTTCTGCAGACACCCCATACTTCTATATGGTTTCTGCTGTTAGTTCCGATGGAGTTGAAGGAGAAGCTGCAATTGTCAGGACATCAACCAAGACATCAAGCAAACCGCCCTTGAGCATCGATGTTATTGCAATGACTAATATTTTTTCAAACACCTACAAAATTTATGAAACTGAAGGCGTCGGAAAGATCAAAATTACCAATAACACCGGTTCGGCGATATCAAAAATAAAAGTTACATTTACCGTGAAGGAATTCATGGATTTTTCATCGGAAGAGGAAGTCGACACCCTCAACCCCGGTGAATTCAAGGATGTTTCCCTTAAGGTGGTTTTCAATAACAAGATATTGAACGTTACGGAAGACACGCCGGTTCAGACGGAAATCACCGCTTCTTACTATTTAAACAGCGAGCTCAAAACCATAAATAAAAACCATAAGATCAACATTTACGAAAAACACCGCATGAGCTGGGATGAACAGGGCCGGTTCGCAACTTTCATCACTCCCAAGGATCCAATTCTCCTCGAGTTTATCCGTTCCGTTGTCACCCAATATCCTGACGCCGAGGATACCCTGCAACGTGCGGCGGCAATTTTTAATTCTCTTGGTTCCCTTGGCGTCACGTATATGCAGGACCCCAGCAACCCCTATCAGGTTACCTCCGGAATCACTGATTTCGTGGATTATATTCAATACCCCAGAGAGACCCTGCAACGAAAATCAGGCGATTGCGATGACCTTGTCGCCCTGTATGCAGCCTCACTGGAAAGCTTGGGAATCCAAGCCCTTGCAGTTGAAATCCCCGGGCACATGTTGATGATTTTTTCCACCGGGGTTGAGGCAAGCAGCGACAATTACACCATGAACGACTGGTATATCATAAAAGACGGAATGCTCTGGGTTCCAGTTGAAACAACTCTAGTGGGGTCATCCTTTATCACCGCATGGGAAAAAGGCTCCGGCAATTATTATGCCTGGAAGGAAAAGGGACTGAGCCTTGTTGATCTCCGCGAATCATGGGGAGTATACAAACCGGCCAGTCTTCCCGATATTCCCTGGCGCCCCGGTATTGTAACCAGAGAGAATATAGAAGAGAAATTTAATAACGAATTCCAGACGGTAAGAAAGATCAGTGTCCAGACAAAAATCAGAAAATACCGGAACACCCTTGAAACCGATGCGAATAATGAACAGGCCCTCCTGCAGATTGGAATAATTTATGCCAAAGCCGGCGAAACCGGTGAGGCGGTAAAGGCCTTTTCAAGAATCCTTGAAAATACTCCAAATCATGCAGGGGCGCTGAATAATATTGGTAATGTTCATTTTATAGACGGGAAATATGAGGAAGCAAAAACCGCTTACCTCAATGCTTCCCAGGCCGAACCGGATGATGCGCTGGTCTGGATTAATCTCGCACGATGCAATTTGCACCTCAACCTGCAAAATGAGGCCAAGGATGCTTTTACTAAGGCACAGGAATTAGATCCGCAAGTGAGCAGCAAATACCGCGGCATGTCATTGAAATTAATGAGTACCTTATAGCCTGGAGGAATCATAATGAAGAAAATTATTGCGATTTTGATGGTACTGCTTTTAAGTGTGTCACTTTCTTTTGCTGGGGAATCTCACAAAAAAGGAGCTTCCAGCTTCTGGGGCAAACTCCGAAGGATGATTGAATCGGTTACGCCCAAAAAGCAACTCGCAGTCACTACCGCTGTGGGAGGGGTACGCGGCGCCAAAAATCAGGCTGAAGGCAATCTCTACTGGAAAGGTGAGGAAACTGAAAAAGAAATCAGCGAAGATGAACTTGTTTCTTTCACCAACGCCGTGCAGACCGCCAGTGAAGGTGATACCAATAAAGCCATGAACATGTTTGATGAGTTTATCGCCACCTATCCTGAAAGCTCTTTTATTGAAGAAGCAAAAGAGGCACGGGAAATGCTCAAAGCCGAAGCCGCTCAACCGGCAGGT
>JAHJJF010000026.1 GCA_018823135.1 Pseudomonadota bacterium | reverse complement strand
AACTGGGGATTGATGCATTCAGTGATGCTGAAGTCCTGGAGCTCATTCTGACCCTGGGCACCCCGCGTCGGGATTGCAAGGAAATCGCCCTGGCGGTCATTGCCCGGTTCGGCTCCCTTGCCGGCGCCCTGGAGGCCTCCGAGGAGGAACTCCGGAGTGTTAAGGGGATCGGTGCCAGCAACGGTTTCGCCATCCACCTGGTTCATGGTGTGGCCCGGCGTTATCTGGAAAAACGCCTGGCAAAGAAAGAGTACATCCGATCCTCCGGTGAAGTTGCCGATTTTCTCATCCATTCCATGCGCGATCTTGAGCATGAGGTTTTCAAGGTGATTTTTCTTGATGCCGGGCATGGAATCATCGCCACGGAAACCGTGGCCCAGGGGACCATCACCCAAAACACCATCTACCCCAGGGAAATCGTCAAAAGAGCGTTGGGCCACAATGCCGCAGCAATGGTTGCGGCACACAACCACCCGTCGGGAAATCTTACGCCCTCCCAGGAAGACAAGAAACTCACCAGAAATCTTTTTCTCGCCTGTTCCCTCATGCATATCAATTTCCTTGATCATCTGATCATTGCCGGCTCACAAAAGCCCTTCAGTTTTGCCGATCACGGCTTGATGGAAGGAATCAGAAAAGAATGCATGGCGGTAATTTGATTATTCTCCCCGGATCATTTACCGTATGGAAATGAATCGCACAAGCAAGCCAGGGCCGGGGCTTTATATCCATATTCCGTTCTGTCTTTCCAGATGCTGGTATTGTTCGTTTCTCTCAACCCCCTGCGCCTCCCCCCCTGAAAGTTATATCCGATCGCTGATCAAACAGGCGGAGAACATTGCCGGGCATCCGCTGATTAAGGATCTGCAGTTTGGCAGTATGTTTATCGGCGGCGGCACACCCACGGTTTATCCGGGAAAAACCCTGGCCGGACTCATCACCTCATGCCGCAAATTGTTTACCTTTGACCGGGGCGCGGAAATCAGCGTTGAGGCCAACCCCAATACACTTTCAGGTGCAAAACTTGACGCACTTCTTGGCGCCGGAGTGAATCGCCTGAGTATCGGCGTTCAGTCTTTTTCCGACAAATTCTTGCGGAAGCTGGGGCGCAGCCATTCCCGTAAAGAGGCTTTTAATGCCCTTGCGTCCGCCCGCCGGGCAGGGTTTGAAAATATCAGCCTGGATCTGATGTACGGTTTGCCGGGACAGGGCACCACAGACCTTGTTGAGACCATCGGCGATGCCGTATCGTTGGCGCCAACGCATATTTCCCTCTACGAGTTGACCATCGAGCAGGGCTCCTCTTTTGCACAATCCCATGATAAGGGGCAGCTTATTTTGCCAGGGGAAGACGAGGTTCTGACCATGGCCCGCGAGTCCTGTGAAATATTGGCGGAAAAAGGCTACAGGCGTTATGAGATCTCGAATTACGCCCTTCCCGGCCGGGAATGCATCCATAATGTCAACTGCTGGAAAAACGGCTCGTATCTTGGCCTTGGGGTCGGCGCGGTTTCCTATATTTCCGGACTCAGAATAAAAAATATCGAAGATCAGGAGACCTTTGCCCAAATGGTTGCAGATGGAAGTCATCCTTTTGCCGAGGCGGAATGTCTGCCGCCTGAAGTCCGGTTTCGTGAAACGGTGATTATGGGCCTGCGTATGCTTGAGGGCGTTTCCCTTGTTGATCTTGAAAATGATTTCGGAATAAATGCCGAGAGATACTATGGGTCGGTACTTGATAAGCTCATCGTGGATCAACTGGTTCTGCTGTCTGAAGGTTTTTTGAGGCTGACTCCAAAGGGATTGGAGCTTGCGAATTATGTTATGGCTGAGCTTGTTTAACCGGAATTGAAAGCCTCGAATGGTTTTTTGTTGACCTGAGCCCCGGTGAAAAGCATTATAGTATTATATGCAGAAATTCAGCTTTCACGAAATAGATCAATTAGTTGCACAGGAATTTTTCGTCAACCAAGCCGGAGCAATATGATACATGAACTGAAAGTATTGTTGTTTCAGCAGGTAACGGTCTTTTATGCATTGGTTCCAAGACGGCCCTTGTTTCGTTCCGGGTATATTTCCACAATCCGACTTCACCATGTCTTCATCGTAATATTAATTCTCTTTTCTGTAACCGGAGTTTCTGCCGGGCCTCTGGAAATTCCCTGCAGGGATTCATCCATGGTTCTGGGGATGTCCACCGCATTGACCGGACCGGCATCCGGGCTGGGGCATAATATGCAGACCGGAGTTCTGGCGGCGCTGAATGAAGTCAATAACCGGGGGGGAGTCGGAGGCAGGGAGATTTGCCTTGTTACTCTGGATGACGGCTATGAACCGGCAAGAACGGCTCCCAATATCATTTCGCTTATTGAACATCATAAGGCCCTTGCCCTGATCGGCAACGTCGGCACACCCACAGCCGTTGTTACCATTCCTTTTGCCAACCGATATAAAATACCGTTTTTTGGGGCCTACAGCGGGGCGGGCATTCTGCGCAAAAATCCGCCGGACCGCTATGTGATAAATTACCGGGCAAGTTATGCCGAAGAAACCGCCGCCATGGTCAAGGCACTGATCACCAAAGTCGGGCTTGCTCCCGAGGACATAGCTTTTTTTACACAGCGGGACGCTTACGGGGATGCCGGGTATTTCGGTGGGATTGCCGCGCTGAAACAATATGGGCTCAAGAATGAAAACCGCATAGCCCATGGACGCTATGAGCGAAACACTCTGGCGGTGGGTAATGCCCTGGCTGATCTGTTGATGGCCGAAACTCTGCCCAGGGCGGTTATCATGGTGGGTGCCTACGCGCCATGCGCCGAGTTTATCCGCTTTGCCAGAAAAGTGGGATTTAACCCTTATTTCCTGAATGTTTCGTTTGTCGGCACCGAAGGCTTGATTAAAGCGCTGGGAGATAATGCCGAGGGAGTTCTTATCACCCAGGTCGTCCCTGATGTGGAATCCGACTTGCCGATAGTAAAGGATTTCCGCAAAGCATTGCGGAGTTGGAAAAGAGAGGAACCTCCCACTTTCGGGGCTCTGGAAGGCTATATCTCAACAAGGATATTCCTTCGTGCCCTGGGAAATATTGCAGAAGCGCCTGACCGCGAAGCAGTGGTTGACGCACTTGAAAATCTCGGGAAATTCGATGTCGGTCTGGGCGAGCCGCTTTTTTTGAGTAAGGCTGATCATCAGGCAAGCCATACCGTTTGGGCGACAATAATCCGCAAAGGCAGAGCTGTGCCCCTTGATTGGGGAAAGATCACGGATAAACAATGAGCGAGCAGGGGAACAACAGACGCTATCATAATCCGGTCCGGCTGGTGTATTGGATAACGGCGCTGGGTTTTATCGGCGGCATGATCATGGTGGCGGTGGTCTGGTGGACCTTGATGTTAATCCGTGATGACCGGACAAGACATGAAAACCTGCATTACAAGCTGGTTGATATCGCCTCCCGGTTTGACCGGCGGCTTCTTGAGGAAAAACTTGCCTTTAATAATCTGCTGGAAGGCCATGGGGGCAAAGAGAAAAAGGATGGCTTTGTCGAACTGAAGGCTTTAGTCGAGCAGTACAGGATATATATGCATCTTCATGGTAATATTGTGCCCCTTGATAACCTCTTCCTGAGTCTTGAGAATCTCAACACCCTATCTGAACAGTGCGAGGAATGGGTGGTCGTGCATGAGCAGATAGGTGCCGCCATTCCCGGAGTCCAGCATGAGACTGATATCGCACTCAGGCGGATGATCGAGGCAGTTGACACCATTGAAGGCAACCAGCGGGTAAATCTGGCACTGTCCATCTATCGATATGAAACAGCGTATGACACCACCTTGCCGGTATTCACCGATCAGATTGTTTCCGGGTTGCGACAATCAAGCATTTTGTCAAATTTGCGCCGCGATATCGCTGATCTGGACCTTTTAACCGAAAAATTAATCAGCGCCCACCGACGGAGCTCCCTTTTCGACCTTAAAGACAATGAGTTCATGACAATTCTCGCAAGGCTCCGCAAAGAATTTGGATTGCTTGATGACTCAGGTGCACAAAAAAGCAGGATGGATGCTGCGATACTCGGTACCTATCAGACATCGGTTTTCGGGGTGGGATACGTAATAGACGAGGAACACCAGACATTGATACCCGGAGACGGCGGGCTCTTTAACCTGCAGATTGACCAGTTGAATTCAGCGGAGAAAAATATACAGCTCCGAGGAGAAGTGAGCAGGGGGTTCGAGCGGACCCGCGCGGCGCTCAACAATATTGCGACAGAGATATCCTCTTTTCTCCGACAGGAGGATATGAGTGCGGAAAAGGCGTTGAGCCGCGCCTGGCAGCTCATGATACTTGTATGGGTTACTACGGCAATACTCTTTAGTGTTGTTGCATTCAGAATAATCAGGGTGGTCAGGAGCCAGATTAAGGGGATAGAGGAGACAAATATTGAACTCGAAGGCCTGACCCGGGAGCTTTCGCAATCCAATCAGCACTTGATTAATGAAATAGAAGAGCGGGTGCATCTGCAAAAAGAAAAGGAAAGAATCGCCATCCAGTTGCAGCAGGTCCAGAAAATGGAGGCCATCGGCACCCTGGCTGGCGGGGTTGCGCATAATTTCAACAATATCAATCAGGCAATCATCGGCTGGGCCGACATGGCTCTGGATGACATTCCCGAATCAAGCCCGGCCCGCCGTTGTATCAACGAAGTAATTACGGCTGCCAACCGCGCCAAGGACCAGGTGGAGCACATTATCAGTTTCAGCGGGGAGTCCGGGGAAACAGACGAGTTCCTCAATCTGGGCGGGGTGATCAGCGAGACGCTGAAGCTTTTGCCTGGTTCAATCCCCATAACTGTAAAAATTAAACAGGAGATATGCCAACCGCCGGTGTTTATCAAAGGGGGGCCGGAGCAGATCAACCAGATACTGATGAATCTTTGCAAGAATGCGGTGGACGCAATGGCTGAAAAAGGCGGCGAGTTGTCTGTCGTTCTGGACAGGTCGGAACTCACTCCCGAGGATTTGGGAAAGGCTGGACGGCTGGAACTTGAGCCGGGGATTTTTGCCCGCATCAGAGTCAGCGACACCGGCATCGGCATGGAAAAGAGTGTCATGGAGCGAATTTTTGATCCCTATTATTCAACCAAGGCTGTTGATCAGGGGGTCGGCCTTGGACTTGCTGTGGTGCACGGAATCGTTAAGAGCTATGGCGGCCTGGTAACGGTGGAAAGTGAGGCAGGCAAGGGAACAACTTTTTCCGTTTACCTTCCTGAAGTTTCTGAAAAGATCACGGAAACAGCTCCATGAGGGCAGATTCTCCGGGTGGGGGCCTCGCTTGTGGGGCAATCAAGAGATGCGCCTGGATAATTTTTCAAGCTGAGTCGGGTGTTATGACAGAGGATCAGGCCGAACAAAAGATAAAAAAAGGGGTGTCCTGTTGAGCGACACCCCTGACCACGGGAAAAAGAGCCTGCGGAGAATTTACCTGAAGATCGGTGGGTGATTTTCAAGAATTACCCCGCTTTTTTTACCAATTCTCAGCGAACCATCCTGGAATCTATTCTTTACAGACCATTCTCCATTAATGTTGAAATGTTCGTGAGAAATGCGGGGTTAAGCGCATTCGGAGTAGCCGCAGGCATGACAAACATGGCAGCCGCCTTCGTGTTCGA
This sequence comes from Pseudomonadota bacterium, assembly GCA_018823135.1. Classification (NCBI taxonomy): domain Bacteria; kingdom Pseudomonadati; phylum Pseudomonadota; species Pseudomonadota bacterium. Next base: position 17,573 of record JAHJJF010000026.1, on the reverse strand, counting down.
CGACGCCACCGCACTCGGGACAGGCGCCATAGGACATTGAACCGCTGTCAAGGGACGCATCCTTGTGACCGTTGTTGTTTTTTTCGAGATGTAAACGGATCGCCTGGGCAATGGCATCGGCACATGATGTTACCTTGTTTCTGCCGAATCCCACTGGTTTATGGCAGCTGATGCCCACCAGTTGCCTGACGATTGGCTCGGGTGCCAGACCGCTTCTCCAGGCCAGGGAAACCAGCCGGCCGATTGCCTCACACTGGCTGGAGGCGCAGCCGCCGGATTTGCCCACCATGTTGAACAGCTCAAACATATTCTTGTTTTCATCTTCATTGATGGTGACGTACATGGGGCCGCAACCGGTAGTCATCTGGAAGGTTCTACCGGTAAGGGTTCGCGGGCGGTCACGTTTGACCCGCTTTTTCTTTTCCTCAATTTCTGCGGTTTTGTTTTCCGTTTTACCGGTGCTCAATACCTGATTTTCCCTGCAACCGTCGCGATAGATCGTGACACCCTTGCAGTTCAGCTTGTAAGCCATGAGGAAGGAGTTTTCCACGTCCTCAATGGTGGCCGACGAGGGAAAATTGATCGTCTTGCTGACGGCGTTATTGGTATATTTCTGGAAAGCCGCCTGGATATTGATATGAGCATCAGGAGTGATGTCATGGGCGGTTTCAAAAGTTTTGCGGATTTTTTTGGGGATTTCATCCAGATTCTGGATACTTCCATTGTCAATAATCTGTTTGAGCAGCTCCCGTGAGTAAAAATTGTGTTCTTTTGCCACTTTTTCAAAAATCGGATTCACTTCGAACAGTTCATCGTTGTCCATGACCCTGCGGACAAAGGCTACTGCAAAAAGAGGTTCAACGCCGCTTGAACAACCGGCAAGCAGACTGATCGTGCCGGTGGGCGCAATGGTTGTGCGGGTTGCATTTCTCACCGGCATATCCGGATTTTTCATGCCGTAGATGCTGTCAGGAAAATTGGGGAACGATCCTCTTTGCTCGGCAAGTTCAACGGACGCTTCAAACGCGGTGCGGTCAATGAATTCCATTACTTCTTCTGCAGTCCTGCATGCCTTGGCAGATGAATACTGCAGATTGAGCTGCAGCAGCAGGTCGGCAAAACCCATGACGCCCAGGCCGATTTTTCTATTCTGTCTGGTTTTAAGGGCAATTTCCGGGAGGGGATATTTGTTGATATCAACGACGTTATCGAGAAAATGCACCGCCTTTTTTACGGTACTGCCAAGCCTTTTAAAATCAATTTCGCCGTCGCTCACCATGTTGGCCAGATTGATTGAGCCCAGATTGCAGGACTCATGGGGCAGCAGGGGCTGCTCGCCGCACGGATTGGTGCTTTCTATCTCACCGACCAGCGGCGTGGGATTCTGAGCGTTCATCTTGTCGATGAAAACGATGCCCGGTTCCCCGGAAATCCAGGATTGTTTGACGATCTGCCGGAACACCTTCAGGGCGTTCTGACGTTTTACAACCTGGTTGTTTCGGGGATTTATCAGGTCGTATTCCCCATCCGCCTCAACCGCAGCCATGAAATTATCAGTGATGGCAACCGAGAGGTTGAAGTTCTGGAGAACCTTGAGATCGGATTTGACCTTGATGAAATCCATAATGTCGGGATGGTCTACCCGCAGCATCGCCATGTTTGCGCCCCGTCTGGTGCCGCCCTGTTTGATGGTTTCTGTGGCACAGTCAAAGACGTTCATGAATGAAAGCGGTCCGCTGGAGATCCCCTTGGTGGAGTGGACAAGATCGTTTTTTGGGCGGATTTTCGAAAAAGAAAATCCGGTGCCGCCGCCGCTCTGGTGGATGAGTGCCGTCTGTTTCACTGCCTCAAAAATGCTTGGCATGGAGTCTTCGATGGGAAGCACGAAACAGGCTGAAAGCTGGCCGAGTTCCCGTCCGGCGTTCATCAGCGTCGGAGAATTGGGAAGAAAATCGAACACCGCCATCATGTCATAGAATTCTCTTGCCTGTTCTTCAATGGAACAGTCCGGCTTGTGCTTTGCGTCGGCCGAAGCGACGGTAAGCGCCACTCGCCAAAGCATATCAATGGGTTTTTCCACTACCTTGCCGTGTTCGTCTTTTTTCAGGTATCTGCGCTCAAGAACGGTGATGGCGTTTTCTTTGAAGGCTGGTACTTTGAGATCTTGTGGGGGGATGAGGTTTTCGGTATTCATAATCACTGTCATTCTCTACTCCTGGTGCCGGAATTTACAGTTTAATAAAAGGTTGGTTGCCCAAGGAAGAATACAAACTTGTTTTCTAAAATACCACAAGATGTGGTATATGGAAGCAAAAGATTACACAATATGTGGAAAAAATCATAAGTACTTAAAATGCTTGATGATCATTTTTCAGCCGCTAAGTTTTATTGTCAGGGTCTGGCGGATTGGTTTCCCTTGTACTCGGGATTCAATTACTGTTTAATGAACCTGCCCAGGTCGGGAAACCAGGATATTTCAGGGGGAAAATCGTTTCCTAATATAAAAGGGTGAAGACATGAAGGGTCAGTATGGCAAAGGATAAAACCATTTATATGTGTTCGGCATGCGGGGCCCAATTCAGCAAATGGGCCGGGCAATGCCCTGAATGCCAGGAATGGGACACGTTGAACGAGGAGCAGGTGAAGCCGGTTTCTGGGTCAAGATTCAGGGGATATTCAGGAAGTCTTGCCAAGGCTCAACCCATGTCGGAAGTGCAGATGGAGGACACCCCCCGTATGTCAACCGGACTTGGTGAGCTGGATCGGGTTCTGGGTGGTGGTTTGGTTCCGGGCTCGGTTGTGCTTATCGGCGGCGATCCTGGAGTGGGGAAGAGTACCGGGCTTTTGCAGGTGTGCGGTAATATGGCAAGGTCCTCTAAGGTTCTTTATGTGACCGGGGAGGAATCCCCCCAGCAGATTGCCATGCGCGCCAGACGCTTGAAGGTGTCTGATCGGGAAATATTACTGCTGGCCGAAACCAGTGTAGAAAATATCTGTGTCATTGCCGAGCAGGAAAAACCCAAGGTCATGGTGATTGATTCGATTCAGACCATGCAGGTCGGGGAGGTGCAGTCGGCACCGGGAAGCGTCTCGCAGGTCAGGGAAAGCGCGGCGCGACTTACCCAGTTTGCCAAACATACGGGAACAGCGATTTTTCTCGTGGGTCATGTTACCAAGGCAGGCGATCTTGCCGGGCCGCGGGTGCTTGAGCATATCATCGATGTTGTCTGTTATATTGAAGGGGAGCCAGGCGGCAGGTTCAAAATGGTCCGGGCGGTTAAAAACCGATACGGCGCAGTAAATGAGCTCGGGGTTTTTGCGATGACCGATACCGGTCTCAAGGAAGTTAAGAATCCTTCGGCAATATTTCTTTCCCGACACGATCAGCCCTTGCCCGGCAGCGCGGTGATGGTGATCTGGGAAGGCAGTCGGCCGCTGCTTGTGGAAATTCAGGCCCTGGTTGATGAGAGTTATGCGGACAATCCCAGGCGGGTTGCCGTTGGCCTCGAACATAACCGGCTGGCCATGCTGCTTGCAGTTCTTCACAGGCATGGCAATGTTGCAAGCTCTAACCAGGATGTGTTTGTCAATGTAGTCGGCGGGATAAGGGTTACAGAAACTGCAGCGGATCTTGCACTGGTCCTGGCCATTGTATCAAGTCTGAAAAACCGGCCGTTGCCGTCAGGGCTGGTTGTTTTCGGTGAAATCGGGCTGGCCGGTGAGATACGGCCGGTGCCCAGTGGGCTTGAGCGGTTGCGGGAGGCGGCAAAACATGGTTTTACAAAGGCGATTGTGCCGGCCGCAAATGTCCCCGGTGAGGGTGTAAAAGGGATCGAGGTGATTAAGGTTCAAAAATTGAGCGAGGCCTTGGAGGCAGCTTATTAACCTGGGCAGGCAAGAGGTTGTCGCCCCTTATCCCCGGGGTTTTTATTAGAGATTAGTGTGAAATTGGGCACAATTCCTTTTAGTTTTAAGGGACTGATCGATGAGGTGCGTTGCCGGTTATCAAGCCTTGAATCCCGGCAGAAAAAGGAACCTCCGGCAGGGTGAAAAAATATATGGAATACATTGGATTTTTTTTGGTAATTTCCATATGATGAGATATCCGTATAGAGTAGGTCTCTGTGTTGCCATATTAAATAATTCATCAATTTTCACCTTCTGTTGCAAGTGAAAGTCAGGAAATGAAATGAAAATTGTCATTGTGGGGCCGGATCTATCGGCAAGCTTTGTGAGAAGAATTGGCAGCGTGGTTTTGAGTGAACTGGTGGGGATATAATATGAATGATTGGGGAAAAATACTCGTTGCAATTGATGAAACTCCGGCCTCTGAGCGGGCGCTTCGCTATCTTGGGAAGTTTGCCGGTAGAATCGGCAGCTCTGAAGTCTGCCTGCTCCATATATATCCCGAACCAGAGCAGGGTTTGCTCAAAGACGGTCAGTCGGCGGCGGACTATCAGAAAGGCAAAAGAAGTATTGCAAGAAAAATTCTTCAAAAAGGTGCGACCCTTCTTGAAGGGTGCAGCGTTTCACCTGAAAAAATTTCCAGGGAGTGCCGGATGGCTTCAGGGAAGACAATCAGTCAAATAATACTACAGGTCCAGGAAGAAGGCGGCTTTGGGACGGTGGTTGTCGGCAAAAGAAAAGTATCCAGATCCGATGATTTCCTTTTCGGGAGTATATTGAAATCTCTGGTGCATCAGGGTGAGAGTTTTACCCTCTGGGTTGTCAGTTAGAAATCTGGTAATTCTATTCAGCTGCACCCCATCTGCGCGCGAGCAGGCCTTCGTGCATACCGCATACAGCTCGAAGGTCAGCTTACACACATCTGAGACATTACCTGAATACTTATAAAATCTGTTCGATAACCAATCATACTTAGCTGTTGAAATTGAGGGTGCGTTTGTGCGGTTGTTATTGCGGCGGAGACCGTGCAGGAGACCATGCGGGATTGATTAAGATCATTTACATCACCTGTTGACATGCTTAAGATGAAATGGTAGATAATGTCTTCCCTGTGGAGGAGTGGCCGAGTGGTTGAAGGCGGCGGTCTTGAAAACCGTTGTACGAAAGTACCGTGGGTTCGAATCCTACCTCCTCCGCCATATAACAATTGACGGTCGTAATGAAGACGTTTTCAAGGGATACCTGAGTGGGTATTTTCTTTCGGAAACCGCCTGCATCTGTTCACCCATCCGTGTTGAATTCTATGCTGCAGCCCGGTTTTTTTGCGTTTTAATGAGTCCGTTTCTATTCATAAGTCGTGGAGAGATGACCGAGTCGGCTGAAGGTGCTCGCCTGCTAAGCGAGTGTAGGGCCAAAAGCTTTACCGAGGGTTCGAATCCCTCTCTCTCCGCCAGAAGTATTAAAGCCGCCAATGCTCAATCATTGGCGGCTTTTTCGTTTATTATTCCCGAGCAGTTTTTTCGGTTTATTATTTTTCGATAAATTCATTTTGCAACAAATGCATTTATTTTCATATGTGCCTGCAACTTATTGCAAACAACATTTTTTAAATTTCTTGCCGCTGCCGCAGGGGCAAGGATCATTGCGACCCGCCCGCAGCCCGCTCCTCCGCAACGGTTCCACAACGGGCGTTTCTTCCTCCTGTCGCGAAAGCCAATAGGCATGAATTTTTCGTACATTGGGAATGATGGCTCTTTGAAGGGTTTCGGTTTGACCATCACTGAAATCGTGAGCTCGCCAGTTCGTTAGGCTCGTAAAGGCGAGAATTGGTGCCAACAGAACCGTTATTTCTTTTCCGCCCATGTACCATTGTTCCGCTGTCAGGGCCACCCCCCGCTGATATCCTTCACACCATTCATCCACAATGGTGTAAGTTTTTCCCTTGACAGTACGTTCAAGAAAGAGTGGCTCGAAATATTCGTGTTGCTCCATGAACATCGCAGCGATGCCGTTCATATGCCGCATCATCAGCGAAAGAATTTCCATGAAATCCTTTTCACTTTCCCATACCGGCTCAAAGTCACCCCACACCGTTGGCAGCCATTGTGAGGGTTGAACCACGGTCGGGCCGCTGACAATGGCGGTGAACAGGCCATCCAGCTCCGAGATATCAATTATCCCCTCGTCCTTGTCTTCGGTATTGGCCTCTTCGTCAATACGTTCAAGCAGGAAAAGATCCAGCCGCGCGATTTCTTCTTCACTTAATGTCGTAAACATGTTGCTCATATATATTTCTTTATTTCCTGTTTTCTTCGGTAGCATTTAGCTTGTTGACACTTCTTTTAAAAACATCCTTCAACAGAGGAATTTGCGAGTGTTAACCCAGTTTTCTTCCTGGACGATTTGAGAAGGATGTGTAGCACCTCTAAAATCGCCCGTTAATATTGCATTCTTTAAACAGTCATAACCTTTATTAGCATTAATATTAAGCCGCAAACCAGCCAATCAAAATTATTGCATCGTGTCAATATTTCAAGCATATATTTATATGGTAAGCAAAAGTTGAGACAACGACTTCATGAAAGCCCCATCCAATCTCAAGGCCCCGATTCTTATGGCAGACCTTAGAGTTTTCATTACACATCGAGATTCTTCATGTGTTGAATGTGAAGAGCCATTAACATCCGGCGATATGATTGGTCTTACAAGTAGAAACGAATCCATCTGCTTGACTTGTGCGGACTTGGATCATCTAGTATTTCTTCCTTCTGGAAATGCCGTGCTCACAAGGCGGTCACAGAAACATTCAAAATTGTCCGCCATTGTCTGGAAATTCAGTAAGGCCCGCAAACGGAGTGAGCGCCAAGGAGTTCTTGTTGAGGCGGCAGCCTTGAAGAAAACCGAGATAGAATGTCTGGATGATGAAGAGGTGCGGAAGATTAACCGAGACCGGAATGCTATTCGAAGAGAAAAGCTTGATCGGGAATATATCAATAAGTTTTCAGAAAAGATTAAAGAGTTATTTCCCCGATGCCCCAAAAAGACAGCGGCAGAGATCGCTGAACATGCCTGCCTCAAGTATAGCGGTAGGGTTGGCCGATCCGCATCAGCGAAAAGTTTTGATGAAAATGCCGTCCATCTTGCTGTGCAGGCCCATATTCGTCACTCCAAAACGAATTATGATAATTTGTTGAATTCCGGGTGTGATAGGTGCGATGCCCGGCAAATAGTTAGAGAAAAGATCAATGATGCCATGAGTAAATGGAGTCGAAAGAAGTAACGCACCATTGACAGATCAATGAAATCTCGATCCAATTAAGGTCTGTGATCCGATGTATTACATCCGCAGCATAATTTTACGAGTTAATTTTTTTTTCAATTTGTTGAATTTTGGCGATGAGTTCATCAAAAGCGGGAGGGTCTTGGTAAAACATCAAATCCATTGCTTTGTAGTCGCTTTTATAAGCATCCATGAGTTCAGGCGGAGGCATCAACTGAATGGTTCCCGGTTTCGCCCCTGAGTAATCGGCCCACCCAGAAGCAAAGTAGAGGCTTTTGTGCTCCACAACCTGGCTTAACAAGTCAAAATCGTTTAGTGCCGCCTTCCCTTCAGGGTGATCTGCCATTATGGCCAAATCATATAAATGCCTGCTCACCTTGATCCTGAATTTCTCTGGATTGTTGTGGTTGTTTACAACATGAATATAGGTTGCCTTTTCCCAAAAGGTTCTGGCTGGGATTAAAACCTTTACAGTGAATTTTGTTTTGAATTCAGGAATTGAATCCCCAATCAACGGAAAGATCTGTACATTTTCCGTAGGTTTATGCCGAGCTTTGGCCCCAGGCTCAATCCTGATCTTAGGTTCAAAATAATTATTGTAGGTATTATCACTGCATTGAGAATCGTATTCAACAATAATATTCAATGCATCTGAATCATCTTTTTCCAGATAGATGTTATCGCTCTTGACCGGTATCTCTTCAGTGATTTTTTCTTGAAGAGATGGGAAGAGTGTCTCTTCTGTATATCTGTTGCCGGCCTCTTTAAGTTCATCAAGCCGTTTTTTTCTTTGAGTTTTTGAAAGAGTATTTTCAGGAGAATTACTGCCACCAAACCCGAGTTCCTCCATATTTAAAGAAAGGTCAATATCCTCTGAGAAACGATTTATCATGCCATAGCATTTTGAAAGGCTGGTCCCTCCTTTGAACATGAACCTGTGCCCTAAGGCGAGTCGGTTAAAAATTAGATCCAATACATAGCTGACCCATACGTCTTTCTCTAGAATGGATTCAGCAATATTAAGTTGTGCCTGGGAAATTCGTAGTATTTCCCGCTGTTCTTTATCCGGGAGTTTTAAAAAGGGCAGCATGTCACGCAACCAATCTCATTATGTTTTCCACAGACTCCCGGAGCCATTTGCTTTGTGGCTGAACGGCTTTATTAAGAACCTGTTTGTCTGTCGGGCCGATTAATTTGGCGATTTTTTTTTGTACTGAGGGACTTTTGGCCTCATGTTCGCCAAGATATTTCAAGGCGTTCAATATAAGACCCGCCTTTTTGCCTCTGCCGGTAAGTCTTTTCGACGAAACTTTTTTGAATTGGATTTCAAACTTTCCAATTTTAACATTGCCAGGATTATGGGTGGTATAAAAGACGGTTTTTGCCGGTACTTGAGTGGTAAGGCCAAGTATATTTGCTGATGCTGCCCCTGATGGCATCATCTTGGTTTTGAGAGAGCGCTCAAGAGCCTTGACTATTTCTTTAATCTCAGGAGGTACTTCTCCCCAGCGGCTTACAATCGGCTTATAGTATAAACCTTTTCGCAGCCTTTTTATTTCACCGTTGGCGTGAAGGCGAGAGAGAGCTCTTTCCGCAGCAGCAATGTTCGATGAAAGTTTGATGAAATCCTGAGGACTAAAAACCCATCCCGGCTTTTTTCTATCGATGATTGCCTTAACTAAATTGGATATTGTTTTCTTCATCTTGATTGAGTCGTAGATTTAATATAAATTATTAACAATACAACATATTATAGCATTATTTTGTCTAAAAAAAAGTTATTTTTTTCAGACAAAATAAATATGAGAAAAAGTGGTGGAGAGTAAATCTGGCATACTGGTACATTTTGAACGAGACTAATAGCCGTAAGTCACTTATTTTACGTCAATTTACTAGTACAAAGACGTGTACAAAACACAAGTACAAAATCGACGCTTTGGGAAATTGCTCGAAAAAAAGCTAATGAAATTGTATAGTTAGTGGTGGGGGCTGATTCACACTCGTTTCCCTCTCTCTCCGCCAGATTTTCATGTAAAGTCCGACAGTTAATGTCGGGCTTTTTTTTAGGAAAATTCTGAACTATTTAATAGTTTAGGCAGTAATGAAAGAAAGGCCTCTCTAGCTTTTGCTAAGGCGCGAACAGAAGGGGAGGGCTTCAGAAAAGAGGAACATGTGACGCTGATTTTCGGGACGGAATGAAATGTTTACTCGATACTACCAGCCCCAGAGCAGGCTTCGCAGCACCCAGCCAGTGAGGCCGTTTTCGTGTTTTACTTCTACCCAGGCGTTGGTTGTATTGAGTGTTTTGAAAACTACGCCGTAATTTGCTTTTCCAACAACTTTGTATTGTTTGCCCGGGCCACTTCTGACATTAATTATTTTCTTTTTGACGATTAGGTGGGGTTGTTTCGAGAGCAGGGATTTGTGAATCCAGCCCTGGTCGTCTTCAAAATCGGCAACCTTGTGCCAGTCGTCTTTTTTTTCAAGTATTTTCAGGGGGTAGCCCTTGCCAAGCTCCCAGAGGATCGCATAATTTTCTCCGGGACCGGTGCGCATGTTCACTTTGCTTTTGTTAATGCTGGCCATTTCTCCATGGACAATGGTTGCAGAGAACAAAAGAAGAACTACCGACATAAACAGACGTTTCAACATGCTAAAACTCTCCTCATAATTTACCTTTCAAATTTTTTCAGGCGTTTCACCTGGAGTTTCCCCTTGTACTTCACCGAATGGAATCCCGCCGATTTCAAGAGTGATTGCTTCATATCTGCATGCCTTGTTCATGCAGGCCAGACAGGAAATGCATTCCATGTCTTCGGGCGATTCATTAAATTTAACGCCCATGGGGCAGACCTGGTGACATGCGCCGCATTGGGTGCAGTTAGACTCGATGAGACGCAGCTTAACCAGCTGGACTCTGCTGAAAAGGGCGTAGAATGCGCCCAAAGGACAAGTTGTCCTGCAGAAAGGCCGGCTGGCAAGCACCGCCCAGATTATAAAAAATATCAGAAGTGTCAGTTTGCTGTAGAACAGTAATCCAATAATTTCCCGATAATCCGGCCTCAAGGCAAGCATCGGCAGGCCGGCTTCCAATGTTCCGGCCGGGCAGAGATATTTGCAGAACCAGACAACCCCGGCTCCCCATTCGTCAACGGCAAAGGCGGGCAGCAAAATCACCATGAACAATAAAACAGCATATTTCACATATTTCAAGGGCGGTGGGATATTAAATTTTTTAGAGGGGATTTTATGGAGCAGTTCCTGGAAGAAACCGAATGGGCAGAGCCAGCCGCAGATCATTCTTCCGAAGATGCTGCCCATCATGCCCATGCTGCCGACAACATACCAGCTGACATAATAGAGATTATTTTCCAGAGAAAATCGTATGCCCGCCATGAGCTGCTGGATTGCGCCGATGGGGCAATATGTCGTTGATGCTGGACAGGAATAGCAATTGAGGCCGGGGGAGCAGACAGCTTTCAGTGGCCCCTGGTAAATGCTGCGGGTAAAAGGAAAGAGCCAGTAACCGTTTACCACCAGGGCTGACAGAGCCTGTATCCATTTGCGAATGAATTCCATTTAGCCTATTCCTATGCAACTCAGGCAAATGCTGATTGCCTGTTCCAGGACGCGGCCCGGCTCTCCTGAGGCAATCCCGGCAAGAAAAAGACCAAGGAAAAAAAGAAATATCCAGTAGGGCGTTTTTCTGAGATTGTGTTTTTTCTTTTTTGACGGTTTTCGCATGGAATTAGAAGAATAAAAGATTAAAGGAAAAAAGTTGAATAAGAATAATTTATTCGCTCAATAGAATCAATAAATTGAAGATCGGCGGCAGAGAATTCAGGCCTTATTGAGCTGTAAGACAACTATTTAATTTTTTCGCGTTTACAGAAGCGCCTGAACCGAATTGATTTTATCGCCGATTGCAACTTTTTTGTCCCTGCGGTCATCAATTGAGATCTGGGTGCAGACACGTTTTACGCCGTGGGTGAAGGGCTCTTCGTGAAGCCTGGCCGCAAGTGAGAGCAGTTTTGCGGTGTCTCCTTCGACGATGGTCCCCATGTCCGTGAGTTTGAATGCGAGGCCTTCTTGTTGAAGAATCCGCAGGATGTCGGCAACGTAAGGTCCCAGGCTGGGGGAATCGGTTCCTAAAGGTATGATCGTCAGATGCATCAGGGCCATGGTTGATATCAAAAGAAGAGGGTTATTCGGATTCTTCCATGTCTTCCAGGTCCTGGGTTTTGGAACTCACCGTTTTCCATTCTTCTTCATCAAACTCATCGTTATCCATGTAAACCTGTTCGTCATCGACGATGTTTAATGTCGGCTGATAGGTCTTTGGTTTTTTGAAGTAGTCGGTGCCTTTTTCAGTCTGCTGCGCTTTTACTTCATCGGGGTGCTTGTAATTATAATAAACGATATTTGTCAGATGGCAGAAACAGTCATTATCAACATCGAAGAATTGTAAGCCGACACCATCTTTTGCGACCCGGACCACCTCGCCTTTGAGTTTCAGGAGGAGTTGGCTGGCATTGCCCGCAAGGTGCAGGCTGACCTCGCAGGTATCACCGATTTTAGGCCCTGTGACACCGACAATATACGCTCCGGCAACACTGAGGTCACGGGTACCGCAGTCTTTAAATTCTTTTTTGGGGAATTTGAGCACGGAAGTCGTATGAAAGACTACCCTGACGTCTTTTCTGCGTTCGGCTTGATCAATCATGGCTTGCGGTCTCTCCCGGGTGATAAGCTCTTTCAGCAATCTGCAATATGTAATAAATATCCTGAGGGCAATAACTTAGGTGTTCAGGGAGCGGTCGATGTATTCATCGTTGATTTCATCGGGATCATCTGCGTTGTAATATACAATATTTTTGAGATGGTGAAAGCTGTCCAGGTCCATTTCATGGAAATGAAGAGCGATGCCGTCCTTGGTAATCCTGGTTACTTCACCGGACATATTGAATGAAATATCGGTAACCCCGCCGGCAAGGTGCAGAGTGATTTTGCACTTGTCGCCCAGAGTGCGATCAATCAATCCGATGATGAACACCCCGTTCATGCTCAGGTCCATGGTATCGCGGTTCTCAAAAGATACGCCGGGAAATTCGACATCCGCGGTGGTCTTGAATGCTACTCGTGTGTTTCGTCGACGATCGTCTTTCAACATGGTAGATACTCCCGGATTTTCCGGATTGCTGCCGGTGGATTAGAATATACTTTTTTAATTATCGACAGGTTTTGCCAAGGAATGCAAGATTTCCGTGCATTTTAAAAAATCAACCAACTTTCAATCCTTCTCTTTTTAACAGGGAAACAACATTCAGCAACGGTATCTGCTGGTCGTTTTCGACAAAGCTTACCACCGCAAAATCCGCCATGCTTTCTTTTTTGAATTTGGTCATGGCCATCGGTTTTTCAGGTAATTCCGAGCAAAGAATTGCGCCGTTGTTCTCACCGTTCCAGACGATTATCACCCCGTCTGCTGCATTGTCAGGTTTTTCCGGCAGACTATAGCCCTTTGGGACCATGACCGGCAGCATGATTTCTTTTAATGGAGCATCCTTGATTTCTGAAAGCGAGCCTTTGAATTGTTTGGAAAGGCTTCTCATGAAATGAGCAAAATCCTTGAGCGGCACCTTGCCTTCAGTGATGTATTTGGTACAAGTCTCTTTGTCGACAGCTTTATGGGCGGCGATATCATGTTCAAGAATGCCGATTTCAAGGGTATGGATTTTTACCTTGAGAAGTTTTGTCGCCGGGCAGTCTTTGATGACTTCTTCCCCTGATTTTCCCGGTTGAACGTTCGAGGCATGAACGGATGTCGCCTTGTCGCCGTCCTTCAGGTTTTCTTCCTCGAGTTCCGCTTCTTCTTCCAACTGCTCGACGAAAGCCTCCAACTCCTTTCTGGTGAACTCACTGTGAATTGTATCGTCCAGGGATTGTTTCAGGTCGTTTAAGGCCTGTTCCATTTCCTCTTTTTCCTCTTCGGTCAGCTCAGCCTCGGGGTTTTCAACACGCCTGGGGGCGGGGGCTGGGGCGGGATTATTTTTTTGTTCCGCCTCGGGAGATGTGCTTTCCTGTTCTGGGTCCAGGGATTTTTCTCTTATTGTATCTTTGAGGATTGCATATTTTTTATAAATTTCCCGCAGGGTTTGTTCATCCTTGTCGGGGTCGAACACCGGATCTTCATAAAGCGAAATACCGTGAGCCATGGCTTCTTTCAAAAAATCAATGGCGCCTGGATGAAACTTTTTTGTGCTGGAAATATAGGAAAGAGTTTTTACGCAGATGCTGAAAATGTCATGGAGTGCTTTTCTATTCCTGAACCGGTCCTTGATGCTGCTGAAGGCGGAGAGGAGCCTTTCCGCTCTTTTAGGGGATATGCCCCAGTCCTGTGCGAGGATTTCAGTTTTGATGATTTTAATGGTTTCGGTAATTGGAAGAGCCACCTGCTTATCCTTTTTAACTTGTTGAGTGTAATTTATAGTGAATGGTTTCTATCAATTACTGATAGTAATCCGGGTATCAAATTCGGTTGTATGAAAGTTTCTCATGAGAATCAAGTTTAAAATACCCTTTTCGCTTTATGAAAACATTAAAAAAAGCTACAAAAGAGGTATGATTGAAAACAGTATAACAATTCTGGCAATTTTTTTTGGGGCGATAGTCGGCAGTTTTTTAAATGTTGTGATTCTGAGAATCCCCGCATCTTTATCCATAGTCTTTCCAGCGTCCCGGTGCCCGAAATGCCTGGCCGGCATAAAATGGTACGACAATATTCCGATCTTAAGTTTCCTTGTGCTGAGAGGGAAATGCCGATCCTGCAAGACCAGGATCTCATGGCAATACCCTCTGGTTGAGCTGTTAATGGCTGTTCTTTCGTATGCGCTGCTGCAAAGATTTTTCATAACCCTGCCGTATTTTATTTATTTTATTTTTTCAGCGGCGCTCCTTGCCATAATCTTCATAGATTTTCATCATCAGATCATCCCCGATGTGATCAGCCTGCCGGGAATTGTCCTGGGGTTTGTTTGTTCTTTTGTGAATCCCTATGTCACCTGGCAGTCCTCGGGGGTTGGTTTGTTGATCGGTGGCGGCAGTCTTTATCTGCTGGCCCTGGGGTATTACCTGGTAAAAAAAGTTGAGGGAATGGGCGGCGGCGATATCAAGCTGCTGGCAATGATCGGCGCTTTTCTTGGCTGGCAGGCCCTGCCTTTTGTTGTGTTCAGCAGTTCTCTGGTTGGCGCGGTATTCGGCATCGGCGCGATGATCAAACAGAAAAAAGGCGGGCAAACCGTGATCCCGTACGGGCCCTTTCTTTCTTTGGGGGCGCTGGTATATTTATTTTACAGCGAATTGGTTCATCAGTATGTTTATGGGATAATTCTTATGCAATAATTCCGGCCTGGATATTTCATGGCCGAAACTCATGAAGTTCGTATAAACTGAATATTTATGGTGCAGCGTGTTCTCCGCAGCTCGACGTCTGGTTCTGATCTGCTGCGGGAAGCTTCAATGTTGGAGTCGGACTTTGAGTACAAAAAAAAACAGAATTCTGATTGTTGATGATGATTCGGTGATCAGGGAAATCCTCAAAGGCATCCTGAGCAGTAACGGCTATGTGGTGGACGAGGCTGAAAACGGCCTGAAAGCCCTGAGCATGGTGGAATCAAACATCTATGATCATGTGGTCACTGATGTCAGCATGCCGGAAATGGACGGGCTTACTTTTCTCAAAAAACTCCGAGAGAAAGGTATAGACGTAAGCGTCACCGTGGTGTCGGCCTACGCGGAAATGGATAATGTCGTCGAGGCGATTAAAGCCGGCGCCAGTGATTTCATCGCAAAACCGTTTCAATCGGAAGATCAGATCCTTTTCACCTTGAAGAAAATCGAGGAGCGCGATCGTCTCCAGCGGGAAAATACTCTGCTCCGTAAGGAAATCGAACACCAATACACTTTTTCAAATATCGTTGCCAAGAGCCAGAAGATGAAAGCGATTTTTGATATTATCGCTAAAATTGCTGATTATAAGACCACCGTCCTGATCACCGGGGATTCAGGCACCGGCAAGGAGTTGATTGCCAAGGCCATTCATTACAACAGCAATCGACGGAATATGCCCCTGGTCAGCATCAACTGCGGCGGCATTCCCGAGACCCTGCTGGAAAGCGAGCTGTTCGGGCATGAAAAAGGCGCATTCACCGATGCCTACCGCAGCAAGAAAGGTCTTTTTGAGGAGGCGGACGGCGGCACTCTTTTTCTCGACGAGATCGGTGAGCTCTCCATGCCGCTGCAGGTCAAGCTGCTGCGGGCCTTGCAGGAAGAGGAAATCCGTCCTCTGGGGGGCTCAAAACAGATCACCGTTGATGTGCGGATTATTGCTGCAACCGCCAAAAATCTTCGGGACGAGGTTGATAATGGCAGGTTCCGCGAGGATCTTTTTTACCGGATAAATGTTCTCACCATTGATGTGCCGCCCCTGCGCAACAGAAGGGAGGATATCCCGCTGCTCATCGAGCATTTTATCAAGAAATACAACGAACGTCTGTCCGCGCAGATTGAACGGGTTGATGCAGATTTTCTTCAGGCGCTGATGGAATATTCCTGGCCCGGAAATGTCCGGGAGCTTGAAAATATTATTGAAAGAAGCATGGCTCTGGCGAATACGAATATTTTGACACGGGAAAATCTGTCCTGCGAGCTGCAGCGGGAAAAAGGCAGGAAGGCCCCGGGTTTTCCGGGTGAAAGCCTGTCAATCAAGGAAAACAAAAAATATTTTGAGGCGGACCTGATCAAGAGTGCCCTTGCAGAAACCAAGAATAATCGCACCAGAGCCGCGGCACTCCTGGAAATCAGCATCCCTGCCCTGCTGTATAAAATGAAGGACTATGGCATCCAGTGATTGATCCCGCCAAATTCGGCTTGCCGCCAAGAACAGTCATTCAAGAAACAACTCCTGGAAATTTTGCCATAGTGATTCACCGGAAAAGCCGGATTATCATGGCCGACGGCAGAAAAATTCTCGAAAAAATTCAAAAGATCAGTGCGCAATTGCCTGATGCACAGGTAGTCCTTCAGACTTCAGCACCCATCTGTAGCAAAACAAAAGCATTCCTGCAGGAAAACGGTGTTGCCATGAAATCCTGACCGGATTTGTTCCTGCTCTAGGACTCCCCAAAGAGAAAAGGCGGTTAAAGAAATAAATCTTCGACCGCCTTGAAAAATAGATCTGTCCCGGTTAATTCCCCCGGTGCATGCCCGACAAGGCCACCGAACCTCTTCGCGTCCACTGTACTAAATTGTTATGCTTTTTCACATAAATAGTTATAAATAATACTATTTTCTACATCTGCTCTTAGGATGGCAAAACCTGATTTTGTTAAGATATCTTCCATGATCCAATCCAGCGTGGAAAACTCGTCTCTGATATGAACGATATATTCCTCCATGAACTCTGCCGCTCCGGAATCTTTAACAGCTTTAATGATCTCTGCAAAAAAAATATCATAATTCTGGATGTTCGATGGATAGACGACGTCTTTTAAGAAAAACTTTCCACCTTTTTTCAGGAGGGTATTTATTTTTTTGAGGGCGATGAACTTCCAGAAGTCCGGGAGGTGATGAAGAGCTAGTTGGGTATAGATGATGTCGAATTGTTCTGGTGAGTCATTGAATGTGAGAAATCCGGAATGATGAAATTCAATATTATGAATGTTTTTTTCGGCAGCTTTTTTCTTAGCATAATCAAGCATGGCCATAGAAACATCCACCGCTACAACTTTTTTTGCCAATTTCGAGACAGCTATCGCAAATTCTCCAGTTCCAATACCTATTTCGAGCACTGTGGATTCTGCTGTTGGGCCTGTAACTGCGACGAGTTTGAGGATCTCTGACTTGATGTCCCGTAATTTCTGCATGCGGGCATCATACCTGGCCACTTCTTCGAAGTTGGAATAGTTCACCCCAACTTGCTGTAGCTCGTTATATTGCCACTCACTTAGTGCCATTTGTATCTTTTTAGCATAAAGACCTGCATCACCAGCGGCCCACCCAAACTTGCCGCGACAGCGACGCAGCGCTGTTTGCCGTCTGGCGCATGCTTTTGATACTAGTTATGGCCTTCCTTCAGATGAAGTAAGTTTAATGGAAGTCCCCACCACCATTAAACCTATCACCCAAAGGAGGCCAAGTCATGAAATTTTATACCAAACAGCACAAATATTATTGCGGAATCGATTTACATGCTAGGAAAATGTATGTCTGCATCCTCAATAATACCGGAGAGGTTAAAGTTCACAAGAACATCAAGACTGATCCAGAGTTATTCCTTGAACTGATTGCTTCTTATTCCGAAGATATTGTAATTGGTGTCGAATGCGTT
>JAHJJF010000025.1 GCA_018823135.1 Pseudomonadota bacterium | reverse complement strand
TGCGTTTGCACGCCTCCCATGAGAAAGGCATTGGTTTCCCCATAGTCGGCGACCAGCTTTACGGTACCGGCCGGGATGGCGACCAACTCCTGCTGCACGCCTCCTACCTGGAGTTTCTGCATCCGGAAACCGGGGAGACAAAGACCTTTGAGTCAGAACCGATATTCTGAAGTGATGGATTAGAGATTTGACATGTCTTGCCAGTTAAACATTTTGGGAGACAGGTTGATTTATGATATGCGCAGCAGAAAAGGTGCAATTCGGGGCCATGGAAGTAACAGATAGATAGTGCCGACCTTCCCCTCTGTTTTTTTAAGGATGGGTCTCCACAACACAGACTTATCAGATATTAACTCCCATCAATAACCTTCTTTAATTCAGTCATAAGTCCTTCTATCTGGTAGGGCTTTTGAACAAATCCGGCCAGACCTTTCCCTGCAAAACGTTGAATTGTTTCCTGTTGATTATAGCCGCTGGATATAACTACCTTGACATCTTTCTGTATTTTTCTTAGTTCCCTGAAAGTTTCTTCTCCATCCATCTGCGGCATGGTCAAATCCAGAAGAATACAGCTGATTTCCGGTGAATGTTCGCTGAAAAGTTCAATGCCCTCACGCCCCCCCGAAGCAAGCAGAACCTTAAACCCGAAAGCATTGAGAATCTTTTCTCCTACTGACCTGACATATTCCTCATCATCTATTATCAGAATCGTTCCTCTCCCCTGCCATTGCGGCAAAAACTCCGGCGTTTCCTGGACCATCCCCGAAGCTTGATCTTCGGCAGCAGGGAATAAAATCTTAATTGAAGTTCCTTTGCCGGGTTCACTGTAGACCTTGATGGAACCACCATGACCACGCATAATACCAAGGGTTGCGGCCATACCAAGGCCGCGTCCGGTAAATTTGGTTGAAAAAAACGGGTCAAAAATCTTGGCTATTGTTTCTTTATCCATGCCGCAGCCGTTATCAGAAACCTCTAAATATGTGTAAAGTCCCCCAGGAAGGCTTTCATTCAGATAACTTTCATTTAAATAATTGTGATCACAGGTCATAGCGCCGGTAGATAATATGATCACCCCTTCTTTATCGCCGATGGCTTCTGAGGCATTGGTAATCAGGTTCATGACTATCTGGCGTATCTGGGTAATATCCGCCTGCACCCTTGGCAGATTTTCTGATAAATTATATTTCAGCACAGCCTTCTTGGACCTGGAAATTTCAAGAATGTCACCCATTTCCTGAACAACCTCATTCAGGTCCACCGACTGGACAACAAACTTGCCTTTCCCTGAGTATGCCAGCATCTGCTTGCAGAGCTCTGAAGCTCGCAGAGATGCCTTGACTATTGCCTGGATGTTTGAGCGGACGGGATTTGCCTTGGGCAACTGATACAGAGAAAGATCAGCATTTCCAAGAATCGCCGCCAGGAGGTTGTTAAAGTCATGGGCAATTCCACCGGCCAACACCCCGAGGCTTTCGAGTTTCTGCACATGCTGAATCTGTTTTTCCATTTCCAGCTTTTGTTTTTCAGCAATTTTACGCTTGGTGATGTCCTGAAAAGTTTCAACAATACCTGCAAGCTCGCCGTCGGAGTCCAGAAAAGGTTTGGCGGTAATTATAAAATACCGGTCTGTCCCTTCATGGTCCGGTTTTATTGATTCAAGGGAGATATTTTCTGCACCTGCAATAATCTGCGTCAAGGGGCACATTTCAGTATGGCAGAACTCGCCCGGTCTTGTTTCGTAGCATCTTTTTTTCTCTGCCGTTACTGCATATTCACCAAACACAGAATAATAAGGTCCATTGGCATTGATTACTTCATAATTTAAGTTTGTTATGCACATGGGCAGTGAATTCTCAAAAATATTTGTAAGCAATGACTGTGAATATCTAAGCTCTTGCACCGTTCGCTTATGCTCTGTAACTTCCAGTATGAGCTCATCTTCCGCCTGCCGGCGTTTACTGATCAATTGGTTGAATTCTTGGGCAAGCTCCCCTATTTCGTCATTTTTATATGAAGAGACGATGCTCATCCTGTTGGATTCTGCCACCTCTTTAACCTGTCTGCTTAACTTCAGAACCGGCTGGATAACCATTCTGAACAGGAAAAAAACAACACCTGCGATGTACGAAAAAAGCACAAGAAATAAAACTACAAGCATGCTGTCAGCCCTTGCCTGCAACCTGCCGATTTCTTGCCGGGACAGATCAAGTAATGTCTCAACCGCTTCTTCAATCCTGCCCGTTTCATTGCGAATCTGTTCGCTTAAAGGTTTTTCAAGAATTTCCCCCGGAAACGATTCTTCAACCACCCTGCCGATCCGGATGAACGAAACGCCTAAGTCAATAAGCGTTGATGACTGATTTGTTGCCGGCAATATATTCTGGAGTTGTCGGGATATTCCCGGAATTTCGGCAATGGTTTTTTTTATGGCGGCGATGTCCGGCTGGTCATCCTGGGTTTCTATTACTATTTTGTCGGTCGAATGCCTGATCCCATCCAGCAGGGTGGTGGCATGAAAAAGCCTGTCGTTTGTCGACTTGTGCATCTGAAGGATAATCACCGAGGTGATCAATCCCATGAGAGCCAAAAAGGAAAAGAGGAGGATATTAGACTTGAGAGTCATAATTCTTCTGTCTTATAGCCATGTTTGCGGAAAACTTCTTTTCCCTTGGTTTTGAGGTAAACATAAAATTTCCTGGCCAGAACCGGATCTTGAGCAGCGGTCAGCAACCCTGCAAACAACTCATCCTTCACCTGATATGAGTCTTCAAGGGGGATCACGATAAGTCCCTCACCTTCAGGAGTACCGGCCATGACATCCCATTCAATTATCGCGTCGATACCTCCCTCCCGGTAAATCCTCAGGACATCCTGACTGGAGGAGCCATACACCACAACATTTTTCAGGATATCCTGTCCCCGTGGATGTTTTTCAATGATTTGTTGCATGACAATCCGACCAAGGCTTGCCAGTTGGGGGTTGGAAATCGCGATCCGGACCCCTTCATCTGCCAGGTCGTCAAGGCCCTTAATCCGTTCACGAGCCCCGGGAGAAACAAGGATTGCCACCACATGCCAGGCAATAAAAGAACTTTCTGCCACCAGTCCTTTTTTTGATAAAACATCAAGATTTTTTTTATCTCCCGGCAGGAAGATATCCCCGGTATTGAAATTAATGATATAGTCGCGCAGGATTGAAGAACCCTCAAAATATGTCTGCACCTTTATCCCGGTCTCCTGTTCAAAATTTGCGGCAATTTCGGCAACCGGTTCTTTCATCCCGGCTCCGGACAGAAAAAGAAGCGTCGGGTTTCCCTGGGTCCTGAAAAAAAAGGAACCAACCGTCAACACCACAGCGAGAATAATTAAAGAATAAAGGATTGATCGCATTCAAATACCCGATAGGACTCCTCATAATTTCAACAAATATCCGGGCTACCCTGAATAGGCGACACGGCCTTTTCTACTGAAAATTATGACTTTTTGTCCCTTTCTGACGACAGATTCAAATTAAGCTGACTTGGGAAATATTGCCTGATAATCGATACTCAATCTGGTGGGGTGCGTCAAGAATTTTATACCACATTGTGGTGGTCATTCATCTATCAACAATGTGCAGGATCGCTCTTTTCTAAACATAAATATAATATTTGCCATATCTATTGGTTATAATTTTCTGAAATAGCTTATCTTGAGTTTCTGCATCCACAAACAAAAAAAAACAAAAACTTTTGAGTCAATAACCAATATTCTAAAAAAATAAAATAACAAAAAAGATTTTGCATACGATCATGCATATTTTAAACCGGAGCAGGATACTCCTGGGTGGCAGAGAAAGAAGGTTTTCAGGAGATACTGCCACAAGTCTCAAAAATAAGGGTTTGACCTACCCCTACCCCAATAGAATGCCCAATCCCAAAAGTACCTGACCTGCAAAAAGTACAAGAATAGCAATGCCCAGCAGAAAATGGGCCGTGCGCCAGGCATCGCGGTCGGCCTTGATTTTCCGGGAGATGACCCAGGTGCCGGAAACAGCAACCACCAGGGCGGTGCCCACTGCCAGGTGCAGAGGATATCTGGACCAGGTGCCATGATCCAGCCAGGCCAGGACAAGACCGGCCAGATAGCCGCCCGGCATGAAAATGGCGAGAAACGGCCCCATGGTCCTGTGGCGTCTCAGGCTCAAGGAATCCAACTTTTCACCTGCCAGCCGCTTCCTACGGTTTTGCCAGCCGAGAAATCCCTGATAGAGGATGACGATGAACAGGCCGCCGTTAAAAAAGGCATGACCGGCTTTCAGAAAAGGAATAAGCATCTTGATCATGGCGGCAGACTCCTTCAAAGAGATTAAAAACTCAATGCTATGAAATTATCTTCATATTTTCAACACCTGCCCGGAAAAAAATCTCGCCAACGGCCCGGTCCATTGCAGCTAAACAGAATCCAGATGCTGGATTACTTGATATCGACAAGTCTGATTTCAAACGTGAGGCTGCGACCAGCAAGGGGATGATTGTCATCAACGGTAATTTCATCCCCGTCAATCCCGGTGATCACCCCTTGGATCAATGATCCGCCTTTGGCGGTAAAAGATATCTCGCGCCCTGCCTGAAGATCTGTTCCGGCCGGTATTTCGCTTTCCTGAACAGTATAGACCAGAGCCGGATCTTTCGGGCCGTAAGCCTCAGAGGGTTTGAACACCGCTGTCTTGGTTTGTCCAAGTATCATGCCGATCACGGCCCTTTCAAATCCTTTTATGACCTTCCCTTTGCCGACACTGAACACCAGCGGCGCCTGACCGATGTTGGTTTCAAACACCGTCCCATCATTAAACCTGCCTGTATAAAAAACAGACACACGACTGCCTTTTTTTACCTGTGACATTGTTCTTTTCTCCAATCAAAAATTATCCCGACACAATTGCCGCCTCGCAGAGTCGATATATTCCCCAACAATTAAAGTCCTGAGACAAATGGCCCACGTCCTTATTTTTTCAGGACAAAACGAGCCACATGACCCCAGTCCCACTACTCTTTCTGGTGGTCTTCAATATACCGTTGCAAAGCGTCTTCCGCCACCAGCCAATTACGTCTGAGCTTAAAAGCAGGTATGGCGCCACGCCGGGCAAGGACATTCAGATACCCTTGAGAATATGAGGTTATCTCGGCTGCCTGTGCCATTGTAAGAAAGCCAGAGGCCAGCTTTGGGATCGCTTCAAAATAGAGGGAAATGGTCCTTTCAACTGCCCGGGCCACCAGGAAAATAAAATCCTCTGTTTTACCCTTGTGCGCCTTTTCCAGGGCATCGTAATACTTCTTTCGGTCATTCTTGAGGATGATGGCCGGTGCATAGCCTTTTCTCATTAACATCAGATTCATGATCAGCCGTGCGGTTCTGCCATTACCATCCACAAAGGGATGAATTGCCACCAGCTCGTAATGGGCCAGGGCAGCCTGGACAACCGGATGGGTGATCTGTGTATTTGTCAGCCATTTCCGGGCAAAAGCCTGCATCCTTTCCCCGACCAGGAACGGTTCCGGCGGCAGGTGATTTGAGCCGCTGATCCGAACCTGGATATCCCGGTATCTCCCGGCATACTGCTGGTCAATTTCCCTTAGGACAAGGGCATGTATTTCCTTGAGGTGCCGTTCCAGGAGCAGCTCATCCTCCCTGGCCAGCTCTTCAACATAGGCAATGGCTTCTCGATGGTTAATGGCCTCAAGGTGTTCCCGCATGGATTTTCCGCCAACGGTCAGGCCATCTTCCAGAACAAGCTTTGTCTCTCTCAGGGTGAGGGTATTGCCCTCTATGGCATTGGAGTTATAGGTCCAGTCGAGGACAAGTTGCTGTTTGAGGCGAGCAAGAACAGAAGCAGGCAAGGGGCGATGCTGATCAATAAGTCTTTTGCCTTCGTCAATTCGGTTAAGAACCTTTCTGATACGATCTGATTTCATGAATATATTCTTATCCGATCATCTTGACCTGTCAACACATTGTGATCGGATAGCGAAAAATATTTCGCATACGATCATGCACAATCTCAAAAACAAGGAGAAGTTGGAGTAAAAATTGAAGCTCCCGTCGCCAGGAAAAAGAGGTCAACAGGACAAGGCATCAAGGTGAACGGAGCAGTATCTCCTGGGTGGCATAGAAAGAAGGTTTTCAGACGATAATGCAATTATGCAAGACCCCAAGTCACGCTAAAGCTTAAAACAATAAAGTCCCCTTGATGCTCCCTTCTGTCAACTTATCGTCAACTTTTTTTGATATTTAATTGTCAACCACATGTTTAATGATCGGCATGAGGGCAGGACTCAGGTTTTCTGTTTCTATTGAGATATCCGGGTGGTTCCTGATAAAAACCCTGAATATTTCATCGGCAAATCCCTGGCCCATGACATTGACACCCTTGAAATCGAGAATGATTAATTTGAATTTATCCAGACCGTGGAGCAATCTTTTTGCTTCAGACCTGGATATGTATTGAGGTTGAAAAAGCTTGACCATTGCCCTGGTTTTCTCAAATTTATAGTCGAATTCCTCTGGAGCATACATGGAAAAAATGCTGTCGAGTTTTTTTCTGGTCCGCTTGTTGATGCAGAAAAAAACCTCGGTGCCGTTAATGTTTTTTTTCTCTTCTATAAAAACGTCCTTCCGAAGATTATCAAAAACCAGCCTGGTCTTATGAGATCTGAATGACATGGTGTCCGCAGCTTTTGAACTAAAAAAGATCCCTTCCCCCGAATGCTTTTCCTTCATGGTGGTTGTCTTGCCCTTGATGATTTCTCCGACAGCGGCATTTTCATCCTGCAGCTTGAATTTGTCGCTGACAGAGTAAAATATTCCGACCCCATAATCTCTTATGCAAAACTGGAAATTAAATTCATCAATCAGGATTTCGATATGACATTTTTCAGATCTTGAGTGGTCGATTGCATTGTTGAGCATTTCCGTAAAAGTATACCGGGCAATTTCCGCTGCACCAGGACTCAGGATTCGGGGTAGATTCAGAAACAATGAGATATCCCGGAAAACAATGTCTTCTGCAAGATCTTCAAGGATGAATGTTTTTCTCAGTTTGCCGGGAGAGCTTTTCCCTGTGGTTGCAATCCTGTAGACCGCTCCCCGGGTAATCCCCTCTTTGAAGACAGAACCGTTTTGGATCAGATTTTTCAAATGTTTATTGACAGCCTGCCGGGAAATCCCGAGATCAGCGGCCAACTCCACTCCTGAAACGGCTTTTTTCTTCTTGATCAGGGCAAGTATTTTCTCTTTGACGTGCATAATTCAAGAGTACCGGATGTCAACCAATTGTCAACCTATATTTTATTTTATTGTCAACTTAGCATGTCAGGAATCAACGCTTTGACTGGAACAGGATAATTTTCGGGTGGCATAAAAAGAAGGTTTTTAATGAGATACTGCCACAAAGTGAAACCGAGGAGATAGGGCGGTTCTACTCAATGAAGAATCTTGCATCGGTCTTGGGCAGTGCTCCATTCAAAGATTGGTTAAAAGATAAATTTGACCATTTGCGATTTCATATGGAGATCCCGGAGTCTCGGAGGTTGGCCCCTTCAGCAGAAAGGATTATTGGCCTTGTCTGTGAACATTTTAAGGTAAAGAAAGAGCCGATGGCAGTGTCTAGAAGGGGTAACCGAGAATTTTCCGCGAGATGTCGCGATTTATCTTGTCCGCCTTCATAGCAGAGATACACTTGCAGCTGTTGGTAAACATTTTCAAATAAGCAATTACAGTACAGTAAGCAGTGCTGTCGAGCGGATAAAAGCACGGAAAGAGATAGACCGAGCTTTGCAAAAACACCTGAGAACGGTAGAGAAAATATTGGCCAAAAGCCAACAGCAGACTTGACCCCTTTCTGTGACCCTGACCCCTTTCTGTGACCCCTTTCTGACCCCTTTCCTGTGGACCCCTTTCCTGTATGACCCCTTTCCTGACCTCCAGTCAACAATCATCCCGCCACAATTGCCGCCTTTCAGAGTCGAGTTATTAATAATGCAACTACGCAAACCTGACAAGGAGCCTTTTAATGGGAGACCCCACCCCCTCTTTCAATCGCTATTTTTCGAAAAGTTCTCCTGGGCATATTTTAAAAATACTTTTCGCAAACAGGCAATGATGGGTTCTTTGGTGAAGGGTTTAATAATATAGTCCGAGCAGCCTGCGGTTAGACAGGTGGTGATATTGTCGCGGTCTTTATGGGAAGTCACCATGATAATCTTTGCCTGTTTTGCCGACGGTATTTCCATACTGCTTTCCAGATCTTTTATCTGCATAAGGACATCAATCCCGCTCATTTCATGGAGGGTTATATCGAGGGTTATGATGTCGTAGGGGGCGCGAGCTTCCCAGGCCTTTTTAAACAGGTCGATGGCGCTGATACCGTTTGCCACCAGATCGCATTCGCCAAAGTTCTGCATGATAAGCTGCATTTTTTTCTGGCTCAATTTTTCATCTTCAACAATTAGAATACGCAATATTTTCACCTCCGGTCAGGTCAGAAAATTTCCAGGTTGTCATTATATGTATAAAGATAAAAGATAGCCAATTTATGTGCTTTCGTCATGGAGGGCCTGTTATAGCTTTTCTGTAATATGATGCAAAATGATCTATTTCCTCTTCTAGTTTTTTCAAGGCAAGACCAGCATTTCCCATATCAGCAGACTTGCCGGCATCCTCAAGGGCTGCTGCCGCATCAGCCATCGGTTCTGCCGTAATATTTCTGGCACCTCCTTTTATCGAATGTGCCTCTCTTCTGATAATTTCGGCGTCAGATTCGTCAATTGCCCGGGCGATTGTCTCAAGCTGCTTTCTTACATCCAGCAGAAACTCGTCGATTATTTCAATAACCACCCCCCTCTCCCCTTCGTATTCTTTGATAGCCCTGTCCAGATCGAAGGGGAGCGCATGTAAAGGCTCGGTGAGGGTTTCGGTGCAATCTGGAGAAGCACTTGGGTGCGTGGCATTTTTCCCAGAAGTTGCCCATCTGTCGATCATGTCTGCGATGCCGATTTTTTTCAGAGGCTTTGAAATGTAGTCATCCATGCCTGACTCGATGCATTTTTCACGGTCCCCTTTCATTGCGTTGGCGGTCATGGCAATAATAGGCACATGCACCCTGCCTGATGATTTCTCATGCTCCCGTATGGTGCGGGTGGCGATCAGGCCGTCCATTACCGGCATCTGTACGTCCATGAAAACAAGATCGAAATTATTCTCCAGATATGCCTTTACGGCCTGTTCTCCGTTTTCTGCAAGTTCAACCGTACAGCCAAATGATTTCAGATGGGTTATCGCCACTTTCTGGTTGGTGGGGTAATCTTCCACTAAAAGA
Organism: Pseudomonadota bacterium; assembly: GCA_018823135.1. NCBI lineage: Bacteria > Pseudomonadati > Pseudomonadota > Pseudomonadota bacterium. The sequence continues at coordinate 4,783 of JAHJJF010000025.1, read as the reverse complement.
ATATTAAATGCTCTGTTTCGATGGTCTGAAACAGAATGTTTTGTGACCAGTCCACTTTCTATCCTGCCCAGTTCATTGCCCTCAAGCTCGAGGACCTCAATTAACGTTTTATAGAGGTCGCTGTATGTAAAGGGGTTGCTCAGATAGCCGTCAACTCCGGCTGCCTGACATCTTTCACCGTCACCCCTGTGGCCGGACAACGTTGTCATGATTACCATCATATCAGTATTATCATTCAATTGCCTGACCCGCTTCACGAGCTCTAATCCATCCATGGCCTCCAGTTTGATTTCTGCAACCAGCATATCATATGAAAGGTGTTTATCCTGGGCACTGCGACACAATTCCAGCGCCTCACTTGCATTTGCGGCTTCAGAGACCGAGCAACCCCATGAGGCAAGGTATTGATTGAGAATATACCGCATTTTATTGTTGTCATTGACAAGCAGGACATTTCTTCCATGAAGGATTGTCTTGTCTGGTCCCGTCGTAAACAGATTCCCCCCTTTTTGCAGAGTAAGCCTGAACCAGAAGGTTGTCCCTTTGCCCTTCTCGCTCTCCAGCCCTATTTCACCTCCCATGAGCTCAACAATTTGCTTGCTGATGGTGGTGCCGAGACCTGTTCCGCCATATTCCCTGGAGGTTGAACCGAATTCCTGGGTGAAGCTTTCAAAAATTGTGGAATGCTTTTCCGCTGCAATCCCAATCCCGGTGTCTGTTACCTCAAAATATACAGTAACCTCTTTATCGGTCTGCTCCTCGATTTCACCCTTTACCAAAATTTCGCCGCCCTCGGGTGTAAATTTTATGGCATTGCCGGTCAGATTAGTCAGTATCTGCCTGAGCCTTGTCGGGTCGCCGATAATCTCTGTCTTAAGATCGGGTGATAAAAAGCAGTAGTAGTTTATGTCATTTTGCTCTGCTATCAGAGAGAAACTTCGGGAGAAATTATCCATCAACTGCCTGAGGTCGAAGGAGATGTTTTCAAGTATCATTTTACCGGATTCGATCTTGGAGAGGTCGAGAATATCATTGAGCAGGATATTGAGTAAATTTGCCTCGAAAGAAATTGTTTTAATAAGATTTCTGGTCTTTTCATCTATAGCCACAGACATGCCGATTTCCGCCATACCGATAATGCCGTTCATTGGCGTCCTGATTTCATGGCTCATGTTGGCCAAAAATTCACTTTTTGCTTTGTTGGCCTTTTCTGCAGCTTCCCGGGAATTAATGAGCTCTCTCTCTGAATTGATCAGGATTTGGAGCATGTTATTGAAAGCTTCGCGGATTTCATAGAGTTGACTAGTCGTTGAAATCCTGAAAACCTCACAGGCGATGCAGGTATCCAACTTTCTTACAAAAGACACATTAACCACTTCTTTACATAGAGTACCAACCACATGCCAGCACCTGATCCCAACTTTTCCATACGCTGGACACTGTTTAATATTGCAATTCTTTAGTTCCCAGCAATTTGGTATCAATGGATTTTTCACGAACTGTGGAGTGTCCAGGTCCAATCCTTTATCTGAAACAATTTTTGACAGGATTCCAGAAAGTTCATCGATTGTATGCTGTAATTTATCCCTTGACGCTTCCACCTCGTTCATAGCAATTAAAGCCTTTTGTTCGGCTATTTTCCGTCGAGATACATCAAGCATTACATAAGAGAGGCCAATGGGGTCATTTTCCCAATTTCTAATGACTGAAACAGAGAGCGAAATTGTATGGGTCTCCCCGTCACCAGCGGTGAGATCCAACTCATCATCAAGTATTGGTTTCTCCAGGAGTTTTTCAACTTCCAAATACTCTTCTGGTATACTTAAAATTTTTCCCAAATATTTTTCCAACAGATCCGATTCATTATGACCAAGTAGTTTACAGGTTCGCTTGTTTACCAACTTTATCCTGCCATCAAGATCAGTAACAATTAACGCACTCGGCATTGCTGCAAAGGTCTCAGTTGCAGCAGTCTGCGGAGTAATATCCATCAGATGATAACGGATCGCCACATAGGTCCACGCCGATATCATCACCAGGATAAAAGAGTAACCAAATGGATAGAACGAGAATCCAAAAACAGCTATAAAATCAACTGAAGCGAGATATCCAATGGTTACGGCATAGACCATTATTTTGATTCGAGCTCGTTCTCTTAAAGAGACTGACCTGCCATAGCCCTGATGCAAGGCCTTTAGCGTAAAAAAACCCAAAAAACCAAAAAACCCGACAAACAGATATCCAACCGGCCCCACGATGGGATAATATCCCCAGAAAAATTTTCTTACGTCACTTACAAACAAGTCGGAAAACAGACTAAATAACGAAAACACTAAAGAGAACACCAAGGCCCCGTAAAAAAGAAAATCGTACATCTTTGTCTCTTTAATACGGGGAGCAATCTCAGCATTAAATGAAAACTGGGTAAAAGGGATAAAGGCAACAGCACACATTGTAATTTTGCACCAGAATTGAGCCAACTCTTTGTTACCACTGCAAAAGGAAAATCCAATTGAAACAAGCCAGACCGACGTACAAAGGCAGGCTGCAAAAAATTTCAGCCCAAAAATATTTCTCTGCCGTACATCAAGTATATAGGTGCCAAGGATAAAACTGTAAATCCCAACAAGGAAAACAGGAACCCCGTAATAGGAGAAAAAATAATTTTGAGGGTTAAAAAGATAAGAGATACTAAGAGGCATTAAGCAACTCCTTGTAACTATTCAAAAATTTCAAGCTTATAGTTTAATGAGATTAAGTAATAATGAGATTAAGGGTCAAGCTTGCATAATTGCATTATTAATCCAGGCATCACGGTTCGGAAAGCAGATCCGGTAAGGCGGCACTTGCCCCGCCGAGCCGGACTCCCGGATAACCCCACCAGGCACGAATCTTTGACCGTATCCTGGACACAAACCTTCCTGCGGAACTGTATAATCAGTGATCTGTTTCATGCCCCCCGGGTTCCATTCCCCAAAACAAAAACAGTCTAAACCCGGAATCATTTCAGGTCAATGACTTTGACAGGGGATCGTTTAAACGGGGCCGGTTGACAACTGGGTGGTGGAATTTCCCTCCTTAAATTCCAGACACAAAAACGACCAGGAATGGTATAATCATCTTTCCTATTAAACAGGCAATGAGAAATCGACATGCTGAAATTTCGCCAACTGGCTGAGCACAAGGCCGGTTTATTATTGTACACGATCCTTATTCTCCTGGCCGGGACCGGCATCGGTTTCTGGCTGCGAGACTTTATGGAAAGCATACCGGAAGCGCCTCAGGATCACTTCGAAATCCGGGCCAGCGGCTACAACTATATCAATCCGCTGCTGGATTGCGAGTTGACCCAAGGGTCCAACGAGAACAAGGAACTGGAACCCTTTGAAAAGGGCGTTGAAAAAATTATCGAGAATCGGCTGGCAAGCGGTCTGATCACCAATACCTCCGTCTATTTCCGTGATCTTAATAACGGACCCTGGTTCAGTATCCGGCCGACGGAGAATTTTTCACCGGCCAGCCTGCTCAAAGTTCCGCTGATGATGGGGATTTTGAAAAAAGCCGAGTCAACCCCGGAATTACTGAGCAAAACCCTCTGGTTCGCCGGAGGTACCGACTATAATACGTTGCAGGAGATTTATCCGGAAAACAGCCTCCGTCCGGGAACAGCTTATACCATCGAAGCCCTGCTGAACAACATGATCGTCTATTCCGACAATAATGCCGCCGCTCTGCTGGAGGATTTTTTCAGCGCTGAGGTCATGGGTGATGTCTATAAAGTCGCCGGACTCAAAGCGCCTTCGGGGAGGAATGACAGCCAGATTTCCGTTGAGGCATACAGCCGGTTTTTCCGGATCCTGTTCAATGCCTCCTATCTGAACAAGACGATGTCGGAAAAGGCCTTGGGATACATTGCCAGGGTAGAACTGCATGACGGGTTGCTCAGTTCCATCCCGGGTAATATCACCGTTGCCCATAAGTTCGGGGAAGAAGTGCATGATCAAGGGATAAAGCAGCTGCATGAATGCGGCATTGTCTATTATCCCGGCCATCCCTACCTGCTCTGTGTGATGACCGAGGGGAAAAATTTCGTGGAGATGGATGATACTGTCCTGCAGGTCTCGCAATTCGTCTATTCGGCTGTTAACCAGCAACTCAAGTGAAATACCGACAAACCGGGACAATTTATTCTCTTTCAGGGTGTATACCCACGGCCCGATGCCTCCCGTTGTTCGCTATCTGCCGCACATTTAAAATTCACAATGCTCTTTGGCAGTATATTTTTTTAGGAGTCAGGAGTCAGGATTCAGGATGGAAACCATTTATTTCAGGGTATGAAAAATTCTGTCTCCTGCCTGCAGACTTCTGATACCGCCTTCCTCGGAGCCCTTGCTTTCCTGCCGCAGGCCAGTTCATTCTTTATCCCTTACCGCCAGTTAGTGCCTAACTATCATGCCGATAGCATCCTGCGGGCAATTATTGCGGCATAAACCGCAGCCGAAACATTTTCCGGAATCAATCTCCGCCTTACATTCTTCTCCAGAACCGCTGCTGCTGATGGCGCCAAAATGACAGGCCTCCTCGCACAAACCACAGCCATTGCACAGTGAGACATCCACCACCGCCATCTGTTCGCCGCGATACATGGTCTCAACATCAATGGCAAGGGTGCGCAGCCCGAGACAGTCGCCGGGCTGACAATTACAGATGGCGCCGATAAAGGGGGTGATCATCGTCCAGATCGTGTGCACTGCGCCGTCTTTTTCCAGGGCCTGCATCTGGC